>NZ_NHBI01000005.1:0-228533 GCF_002167505.1 Sulfitobacter sp. TMED3
GCGGTGGCGGCGGCGCCGACCGCAGCCCCTGCCGCAGCCTCTGCTCCGGCCGCCGCATCGAAGGACGTCGCCAACGCGCCCTCCGCGGAAAAAGCGATGGCCGAAGCCGGTCTGAAAGCCGCTGACGTCAAAGGCACGGGCCGCGATGGCCGCATCATGAAAGAAGACGTCTCTGCCGCGATCGCAGCCGCCAAAGCCGCCCCGGCCGCAGCACCTGCACCGGTGCGCGGCCCGGTCTCGGCCGACGATGCGTCGCGCGAAGAGCGGGTGAAGATGACCCGTCTGCGTCAGACCATCGCCAAGCGCCTGAAGGACAGCCAGAACACCGCTGCCATGCTGACCACCTACAACGAGGTCGACATGACCGAGGTGATGGCACTGCGCAACGAGTACAAGGACCTGTTCCTGAAGAAGCACGGCGTGAAACTGGGCTTCATGTCCTTCTTCACCAAGGCCTGCTGCCATGCGCTGAAAGAAGTCCCCGAGGTCAATGCAGAGATCGACGGCACCGATATCGTCTACAAGAACTTCGTCCATATGGGCATCGCGGCGGGCACGCCGACGGGCCTCGTGGTGCCGGTCATCCGTGACGCGGATGCGATGTCCTTTGCAGATATCGAAAAGGCGATTGCCGAAAAAGGTGCCCGCGCCCGTGATGGCAAGCTCTCCATGGCGGAAATGCAGGGCGGCACCTTCACCATCTCCAACGGTGGTGTCTATGGCTCGCTGATGTCCTCGCCGATCCTGAACCCGCCACAATCGGGTATCCTCGGGATGCACAAGATCCAGGACCGCCCCATGGCGATCAATGGTCAGGTCGTGATCCGTCCGATGATGTATCTGGCGCTCAGCTATGACCACCGCATCGTGGACGGCAAAGGTGCCGTGACCTTCCTCGTCCGCGTGAAAGAAGCGCTCGAAGACCCACGCCGCCTGCTGATGGACCTGTAACCCACCACACCCACCGCCCGGAAAGGACAAATGATGACAGAGACCACGATCCTCGCCGCCTATGGCCTGCTCGTTATGCTGACAATCTTGCTTCAGGTTCTGGGCGGTGCACAACAACTCAGCCTGGGCTATCTGCTCTCGTCGCGCGACGAAGACCGGTCGATGACCGGCATGACGGCCCGGCTGAAACGCGCATTGGACAACTCCATCGTGGCAATGGCGCTCTTTGCCCCGGCGGTGCTGATCCTCGAAATGCTGGACCGCACCAATGCCACGTCCCTGCTGGCCGCGCAGGTCTTCCTCATCGCACGGATCATCTATCTGCCGGTCTATGCGCTTGGCGTGCCCGCGATCCGGACCCTCGCATGGCTGGCGGGCTTTGCCGCCACCGCCATTCTCTATTTCCTCGCGCTATAGCGGACCGCCAAGATGACACCCGAACTCACCGTTCTGACCCTCGCGGCGCTGCTCCAGGTCGTGACCTTTGTCGCCTATGCGATCCCTGCCAACCGCGAGGTCGGCCCCGGCTACACCATGTCCGCGCGCGACCGAGAGCCGTCGAAATCGCTCTCTGACAGGACCGCCCGTCTGGGCCGCGCCTTCAACAATATGTTCGAAGCGCTGGCGCTTTTCGCCGTCGCCGTCGTGGTGCTGCAGATGTCCGGCCAGAACACGACCTACACCGCCATTCTCGCATGGATCTTCCTCGCGGCCCGCGTCGCCTATGTGCCAGCCTATGCGCTTGGCCTGCGTCCCGGACGCTCGCTGATCTGGGCCGTGGGCCTGGGTGCTACGGTGCTGATGCTGCTGGCCGCGCTGTTTTGATCTTCCAAATGGCATAGATCCCGGGGGCGTGCGCTTGCGCACGGGGGCAGCGCCCCCTAGCCTTGACCGCAACACGCCCCGCCCCTGCATGCCTGAACGCCACACTTTCTACTCTACCCCAATTCCCGACCACGAAGGAGACCTTCCATGTCCAGCTACGATGTCATCATCATCGGCTCCGGCCCCGGCGGCTATGTATCCGCCATCCGCTGCGCCCAACTGGGCCTCAAAACCGCCTGTGTCGAGGGCCGCGAGACGTTGGGCGGCACCTGCCTGAACGTCGGCTGTATCCCGTCCAAGGCGCTGCTGCATGCCACGCATATGCTGCACGAAGCCGAACACAACTTTGCCGAAATGGGCCTCAAGGGCAAAAGCCCTTCGGTCGATTGGGCGCAGATGCAGACCTACAAACAGAACACGATCGACACCAACACCAAGGGGATCGAGTTCCTGTTCAAGAAGAACAAGATCGACTGGATCAAAGGCTGGGCCAGCATCCCCGAAGCCGGCAAGGTCAAGGTCGGTGACGAGGTCCACGAGGCCAAGAACATCATCATCGCCACAGGGTCCGAACCCTCCGCCCTTCCCNGTGTCGAGGTTGACGAAAAGGTCGTCGTCACCTCNACCGGCGCGCTGNCGCTGAACAAGATCCCGAAAAAGCTGGTCGTGATCGGCGCNGGCGTNATCGGGCTCGAACTCGGCTCTGTCTACGCGCGTCTNGGGNCCGANGTGACNGTNGTNGAATANCTNGANGCGATCACCCCCGGCATGGACGGCGAAGTNCAGAAGAACTTNATGCGCATCCTGAAAAAGCAGGGCGTCAACTTTGTCATGGGCGCCGCCGTACAAGGCACNGAAGCCTCCAAGACCAAAGCCAAGGTGACNTACAAGCTGCGCAAGGATGACAGCGAACACACGCTGGACGCCGANGTTGTNCTNGTNTCNACAGGCCGCAAGCCGTTCCACGACGGTCTGGGCCTTGAAGGTCTGGGGGTCGAATTGACCAAACGCGGCCAGATCGCGGTAAGCGACACCTGGGAAACCTCGGTCAANGGCATCTACGCCATCGGCGACGTNATNGAAGGCCCNATGCTGGCGCATAAGGCCGAAGATGANGGCATGGCCGCNGCAGAGGTCGTGGCNGGCAANCATGGCCANGTGAACTATGGCGTGATCCCCGGCGTGATCTACACCCACCCCGAGGTTGCCAATGTCGGTGCCACCGAAGAGCAACTGAAAGAAGCAGGCCGCGCCTATAAGGTCGGCAAATTCAGCTTTATGGGCAACGCCCGTGCCAAGGCCGTCTTNGCGGGCGAAGGCTTCGTCAAGCTGATCGCCGACAAGGAAACCGACCGCATCCTCGGCGCGCATATCATCGGCCCCGGTGCCGGCGATCTGATCCACGAGGTCTGCGTTGCGATGGAATTCGGTGCCTCTGCCGAGGATCTGGCNATGACCTGCCANGCGCACCCGACCTACTCCGAAGCGGTCCGCGAAGCCGCGCTGGCCTGTGGCGACGGCCCGATCCACATGTAAGGCAGCCGCCTGCATCGAAACGACAAAGGGTGGACCGTTTGGCCCACCCTTTTTTGTGTTCTAACCGTTGTGTCCTAACCGTCGTGCGCGCCGATCGGTAGGGGCAGAGACTATCTCGGTTGAGGGGCTTTGAACCCCGCCTCGGCCAAGAGCGCGTCCGACCGTGTCTCGACCGTTTCTTCAAGCCGTTTCATGAAGGCGGCCCGCTCCAACCCCGGCGCGATGGGGGTCAGGAACTCGACCACTGCCACACCCGGACGCCGGTACAGCCCGCGCCGNGGCCAGAAGTAACCNGCGTTGGTGGCGACGGGGACNCAGGGCTGGTTCATCTGCTCGTAAAGTGCGGCAGTGCCTGCCTTATAGGGNACAGACAGGCCGGGCGCGACGCGTGTGCCNTGCGAATAGATGACAAGCTGACCCGGTTCGGCCTCGCCCGCTTTGACATCGGNCAGCATCTTGGAAATCGCCGCGCCCCGTTTGCCACGGTTCACCGCGACCATCTGCATGCGCTTGGCATATTGCCCGATCACCGGCGTCATCAAAATCTCGCGTTTCATGATAAATTTCGCGCGCGGCAGAATGTGAAAGATCATCAGGATATCAAGGAAAGACTGGTGTTTGGCGGCGACCAACACGGCCCCGTCCGGCACGTCGCCCCGCACCTCGCACCGCAACCCGACGATGACCTTCGCCATCCACATGGTCCCCGCCGCATAGGCCTTGCACGCCGCATAGGCCCCCCGCCGCGAGAACATCGCCCAAGGCGCGTAAANCAGCCCCAGAAGCGGCATATAGACCGTGGCCAGCACGATGAAGGTCAAGGATCGTATCCACTGCAACATTATGCGAGTTCCTTTAATGTACGGCGCGCGGCCGCCCCTGTGGCCGCAAAGGCGACACCACCGGACAGAAACGGGATCACCAGCGGCACAACCCAGTGCCAGCCCTGAAAGCCCAAGCCCGTCAGAAAGCCCCCCGCGTCAGCGGTGCTTGGCAACAGCAGTATCGCCAGCAGCCCGACCCCCGTGCCCGCCGCAGCGCCGGTCAGCGCGCGCAGGGTGAAACGCCGGATAAAGGCCTGCGCGATATAGCTGTCGGTCGCGCCCACCAGACGCAAAACGGCAATGACCTGAGCGTTGGCCGACAGCGCCGCATTGGCGGCAAGTGTCACCATCGCGGCCAGCGTCGCGATGATCAGGATCATGGAGACCCAGCCCAGAAGCTTCAGNCGCGACGCGGCCTTGACCAGCGGCGCGCGCCAGCGGCTGTGATTGTCCAGAACCGCCCCTGGCACCTCTGCCGCGAGNCGCAGGCGCANGCCNTCGGCGTCCATGCCGTCGTCCTCTTCGANGATCTCGATCAGGCGGGGCACNGGCAGNGCATCAATGGCCAGNTCTGGACCGAACCAGGGGGCCAGCAGGGATTGCTGCTCTTCATCCGTGAGGGCGCGGGCTGTGGCGACNCCTTTGGTCGTCTCGAGGATGCGCAAGGCGGCCTCGGTCTGNGCGCTGCGCTGGTCGATNGGGGCCACAACACGGATCGTCGCGGTGCGTGCCAACTCTTGCCCCCAGATATTCGCCAACCGNCCCGACGCCAGCGACAGCGCCAGCGCAAAGACCGCCAGAAACGCCATCGTTCCCGCGGCAAACAGGGTCAACTGNGCGGTAAANCCCGACGGCGGCACCACACGGTCCGCCTGACGGTCGCCNTTCCACAGCGCGGTCAGCGCAATGCGCAGCATCTTCATAGATCCGCCCCCGCCAACTGGATGCGCCGGTTGGCGATACGCAAGACACGCGCCTGCACCTGCGCCTTGGTGGCACGGATCAGCCCCAGATCGTGGGTCGCGATCAACACGGTCTTGCCCATGCGGTTCAGCTCTACCAGCAGGCGAAGCAGGCGCTGCGACATTTCCCANTCGACGTTGCCGGTGGGTTCATCCGCAAGCACCACATCTGGCGACATGATCACCGCACGGGCCAGCGCCGCACGCTGGCGCTCACCGCCCGACAGCTCTGGCGGCAGGGCATCGGCGCGGCTGCTCAGCCCGACCCACGACAGCAGCTCTTGCAGGTCATCGCCGCCGGTTTCCGCATGGCGGCCCGACACGGTCAGCGGCAAACCGATGTTTTCGGCAACCGGCAAATGGTTCAGGAATTGGCAATCCTGGTGCACCACGCCCACACGTCGCCGGATCATCGCGATNTCATCGCGGTCCATNGCACGCACGTCCTTGCCAAACAGCGACACATGCCCCGCCGTGGGCAGCAGCGCGCCATAGCAGAGCTTCATCAAAGTGGTCTTGCCAGAGCCGGACGGACCCGTCAGAAAATGNAACGNCCCCGGCNCCAGCTTGACCGAGATATCGGACAAAAGCTCGCCCCCGCCATAGCTGTAGGCCACGTTTTCAAACTCGATCACACGCATATCCCGCTTGGTTTGAACTGTTGTGCCCCAGCACCGCTTGGGTTTCAATGCACCCCGGCGCAGCCATTGCATGAAGATTGCACTTTTCCTACGGTTTTCTAGGACATAAGGTTGATCTGACGTGAAAACGAAGAGGTTTCCAATGGTTCGGGGCGCAACATGAGACTGATCTGTCCCAATTGCGATGCGCAGTACGAGGTCCCGGACGAGGTGATGCCCTCTTCCGGTCGCGATGTGCAATGTTCGAACTGCGGCCAGACCTGGTTCCAGCACCACCCCGATTTCCCCCCTCTCGATGANGAGGACGACAGCAGGATCAGCACGGTTTCCGCCGCTCTGTCCGGGCNCGATGATGCGGANAATGGCGTCGCGCCCGAACGCGATGNAGATGCGCCCGCCCCAGCNAGCNCNCCCGAGCCCGACGCAGACGCNGCGGAAGACCCCGACGCGGGCGAACCCGCGCATCCNGCCCCGCCACCGCGCAANCAGCTTGACCCTTCNGTCGCCGATATTCTCCGGCAAGAGGCCGAGGCGGAACAAGAAGCCCGCCGTCGCCGTCAGGCNNAGACCCTTGAAAGCCAGCCNGATCTGGGGCTTGAAGAAGCAGACCAACCCAGCGAAAGCGACCGCGCGCAGCAGGCCAAGGCCCGCATGTCGCGTCTGCGCGGCGAAGAGCAGCACAGCGNTGCCGAGACCACAGCCGCCGCNGCGGCNGTTGCATCGCGCCGCGAATTGCTGCCCGATATCGAAGAGATCAATTCCACCCTGCGCACCGGATCAGAACGGCGCGTGATCCCGAACACGGGCGCAGATGCCGGGCGCGATACCCATGCGGACCCGAAACAGCGGGGCGGGTTCAGCCGCGGGTTCGTGCTGATTGTCGCGCTCGCCTCTGTGCTGGTGCTGCTATACGTCTTTTCGCCGCAAATCTCGGAAGCGGTTCCCGCACTGCGCCCCTATCTTGCGCTTTACGTCGCGCAGGTGGACAGCGCGCGCCAATGGCTGGACGGGATGTTGCAATCAACACTGCAATGGCTGGATGCACGGGCGTCGCAGTCGGGCAGCTAAAACGGATCGGGCCCGTCCTTTTGGCGGCCCTGTCCTTGGGTCATCAATCCTATCAGAAGCGGTCCAGCAGACGGCGCAGGTAGTCGCGTTCGACCTCTGGCCGCGTCGCCTCGCCCGAGCGGCGGCGGATCTCGTCCAGCAGTTCACGCGCGCGGCCATAGGCGTCATTGTCCAGCGCCAGATCACCCTCTGACCCCTGCGCGCCATTCGCCCCCTGTTCGCGCCCTAAAGGGTCCGTGTTCTCGGCACGGCGGTTGCCCTGCGCGGTGCCTTGTCCGGGCTCGGACGCCTGCTGATCCTGTTCCATCGCCTCGCCCAAGGCGCGCATCCCCTCGCGCAGCGCTTCCATCGCCTGCGACTGGTTATCGATCGCTTCGGCCAGATCGTCGCGGCGCAAAGCCTCTTCGGCACCGTCCATCGCGCGGCCGGCACGGTCCAGCGCATCGCGCGCGGCGTCACCTTCCGGGGTGCCACCACCGGGCAGACGCCCTTCCTGACGGCGCAGCTCGTCGCGCAGCGCTTGCTGACGGTCAGCGATCGATCCCTGTCCCTGCCCCGGTTCGCCCTGGCCGTTGTTCTGGCCCGGCTGCTGCCCCGGTTGGCCGGGCTGGTTGCCCTCCTGTTGCGGGCCGGGCTGCTGGCCCTGGTCCTGCCCCTGTTGCTGGCCGTCATCGGCATTGGGGTTGAACCTGTCCTGCAAATCGCGGAACGCCTGATCGCTTAGCTCTTGCTGCTCACGCAGGCTATCGGCCAGTCCCTCCATCGCCTGTTCACCCTCGGATTGCCCACCTTCGCCCGGCTGGCCTTGGGTAACGCGCATGTTCTCCATCATCTCTTGCAGCTCGCGCAGCGCCTGTTCCGCCTCGGCCATGCGGCCCTGCTCCATCAGTTCCTGAATCCGGTCCATCATGCGTTGCAGGTCGTCCTGCGTCATCTGCATGGTCTCGCCCTGCTGGCCTTGCTGCTGGTCGCCGTTCTCACCTTCTTGCGCCTGCTGGCGTTGCAACTGGCGCATATAGTCGTCGGTGGCGCGGCGCAGCTCTTCCATCAGCTCTGCGATCTCGGCGTCCGAGGCACCGTTCTTCATCGCCTCTTGCAAACGCTCCTGTGCGCGGCGCATCCGGTCCAGCGCATCGGCCAGCACTCCTTCCTCCAGTTCAATCGCCAAGTCCCACAGATCATCCGCGATCTCGGTCTGCACCTCGTCGGACAAACCATAGCGGGCGCGAATTTCGATCCGTTCAATCAGCCGCCGCAAGCGCAACGCCGCGGTGTCAGAGCGGAACACATCCTCCGGACGATAGGACACCGCCCGCAAGACCTGCGCGAGGGTGTCGGCGTTGCCCTTGGCCCACAGCAGATCGCGCCGCTGTTCGATAACGGCCGCCGCCAGCGGATCGAAAAAGCGTCGCCCCGGCAGGGTCATCTGCGTCGGTGGGGTGGTCGCCTGTTGTTCCGAGGCATCCAGCACGCTCAGCGTGACGGTGACCGGCAGGTTGGCCCACGGATGTTTGGAAAAATCGTCGATCAGGTTCTCTTCGAAATCGCGGCGGTCCCCGGCAATGGGTAGTGACAGCGGCACGATCATCTCGGCCCGCGGGTCAGGGTCGATCGCCAGCCCATAGCGGCGGTCCACAGCGGCCAGATCCAGATCGATCCGCGCCTCGCCCGCTTCGACGCCATAGTCGTCCCGCGCCACAAAGGGCAGTTGCATCTCGCCAAGGGCGGTCACCTCGGGCGGGCCTGCAATCTCGACCTGCGGCTTGGCATCAGGCAGCATCGTCACGTCCCACGCCCGCCCGTTCGGGCCGTCGATGGCGATCTGCCCGCTTTGGCTGACCTTGAAATCCTGCACGATGGCGGGTGATTCACCCTCTGGCTGGGGCTGGCCCGAGACGGTCTCGGTCACCGACAGCGCCCCCACTTCGCCATACATGCGCAGCGTGATCAACGTGTCCGCAGGCAGGTACAACGGCCCTTCGGCAAGGTCCGAGAGGTACAGTGTCGGCTTGCCGGTATAGCGCGGCGGCTCGGCCCAGCCTTCCCAGACCGGACCGGAGGTCAAAGCCCCCCCGCCCGCCGTCAGACCCGCAACCGACCCGATGCGCAGCACCGACCCAAAGACCAGCGCCGTAACGAAAGCCAGCAGCGCGACATAGCGCAGGGCAAAGGGATCACGGCGCGCGATGCGCAAGTCCGCAGGCACCGCCTGCGCAGCGGCGGCACGGGCGGCCATGCGGCGCTGATGCGCCTGCCACACCGCAGCAGAGGCATCATCCCCCGTGCCGATCGCTTGCACATCCATCAGCGCCTGAATAGGGCGTCCGGGCAGGCTGGCGTCAAGGCGGGTCAGCGCCTCTATCCGGCGGGGGATGCGTAAATGGCGCAGCGCATAGACCAGCGCCCCGACAGCGGCCAGCGTCACAGCAACGACAGCGCCCGTCACGACGGACATCGGCACGGTATCGTGCAGCCCCAGCATCAGCACCGCCAGAACAGCCAGCACCAAGGCGATCAGCGGCCAGAACGCCTGCACCAACACCTCGGCCCAGATACCGGCCCAGGTCAGACGCAGGGGCCAAAGAATCGACTTGAGACCCTGCTCGGGCGAGTGGTCGTCATCCTTGGCGGTGAAAAGCGTCATGCGGGCCCTGCTTTCAAAAGCCGGACACGCAAGACGCGGTCACAGCCATTCGGGAATGGTATCGCGATTTATCATTTCGTCAAAGGTCGGGCGTCGGCGGATAACCGCAAATTGATCGCCATGGACCAGCACCTCGGGGATCAGCGCACGAGAGTTGTATTCGCTGGCCATCACCGCGCCATAGGCACCGGCACTGCGGAAGGTCACCAGATCGCCCGCCGCCAGCTTTGGCATCATGCGCTGCTTGGCAAAGGTATCACCGGATTCGCAGACCGGCCCGACGATGTCATAGGGCTGCTGCTCGGCCCCTGCTTCGGCTTCGACGACGGGGATGATATCGTGATGGGCTTCGTACATGGCGGGGCGGATCAGGTCGTTCATCGCTCCGTCGATGATCAGGAAATCGCGGCCCTCGCCGGATTTGACATAGATCACCTCGCTCACCATGAGACCGGCGTTGCCCGCGATCAGGCGGCCCGGCTCGATCTCGATCTCGCAGCCCAGATGGCCAAGCGTCTTTTGCACCATCGCGCCGTAATCCGTGGGCAGCGGCGGGGCGGCATTGCTACGCTCATAGGGGATTCCCAGCCCACCGCCCAAATCCAGACGACGGATGGTATGCCCGTCGGCGCGCAGCTGCTCGGTCAGTTCCGCAACCTTCTGGTACGCCAGTTCGAACGGCGTCAGATCGGTCAGCTGGCTGCCGATGTGCACGTCGATGCCCACGACCTCCAGGCCCGGCATCGCGGCGGCCATGCGATAGACTTCGCGCGCGCGGGCGATGGGGATACCGAATTTATTCTCGGACTTGCCGGTCGCGATCTTGGCGTGTGTTTTGGCGTCGACATCGGGGTTCACGCGGATGGTGATCGGCGCGACCTTGTCCATCGACCGTGCGACGGCGTCCAGCACCTCCATCTCGGGTTCGGATTCGACGTTGAACTGGCGGATGCCACCCTCAAGCGCGAGCCGGATTTCAGAGACGGTCTTACCCACACCCGAGAAAACGATCTTGTCGCCGGGCACGCCTGCCGCCTTGGCACGCAGGTATTCCCCCGCCGACACCACATCCATGCCCGCCCCCGCCTGCGCGAGCGTTTTCAGCACCGCTTGGTTCGAGTTCGCTTTCATCGCGTAGCAGACCAGATGGTCCATCCCGTCCAGCGCATCGTCAAAAGCCTTGAAGTGGCGCAACAGCGTGGCGGTCGAATAGACGTAAAAGGGCGTGCCGACCGCGGCTGCGATCTCGGAGATGGCGACATCCTCGGCGAACAGCGCGCCATCGCGGTACAGGAAATGATCCATAGTTTCAGGCTCCTAAGCTTTTCCCGCCGAAAGCTGCCGGCGATCGTTTACGGGCGGCGGACCGCAGGGAAAGGCATCGCGGCAGACCACAGCTTACCCCAATACCAAAGGCGGCGGGAATGGCAATCAGCGCCACCCGCCCCGCCGGTCAGAATGTCTTGGAAACGCCCACATCCACATGCCCCGAGATATGCACACCGGGCTCATAGTTGCTGCGATGCTTGCGGGTGGCGGTATCCGTCGCGGGGGGATAGGCGCGGCTGTCATGGGCGCTTGGCGCATGGCGTTGCGCGCTGTCACAGCCCGCCAGCACCGCCAATGCAACCACGGCCAGCACCGCCGCGCGGATCACAGCGCCGCCCCCAGACCCAGCCGGAACGGGCCGCGGCCAAGGGTGACGCCAGTGCCCACCGACATGCCCGACGACGACAGCGTCACCGTGCTATTGACCTGCGGCGGCACGGGTTCCCCGTCCACGCCACAGGCGGCGAGAGTCAGCAACAAGGCAATAATGGCGACGGGTTTCATCCGATGATCCCTTTCCAGCGGGCCACCTGCGCGCGCACCTGTGCGGGCGCGGTGCCCCCGTAAGACATACGCGAATTGACGGAATTTTCCACGCCCAAAACGTCAAAGACATCTGCCGTGATGTCGCCATGAGCCGATTGCATCTGCTCCAGCGTCAGGTCCGGCAGGTCGCAGCCGTTCTGTTCGGCCAATGCCACCAGCGATCCGGTGATGTGATGCGCATTGCGGAACGGCAGCCCCAGCACGCGGACCAGCCAATCGGCCAGATCGGTCGCGGTGGAAAAGCCCGATCCCGCCGCCGCAGCAAGGCTTTCGCGGTTCGCGGACATATCCTTGACCATGCCTTCCATCGCGGCCAGCGCCAGCATCAGGTTGTCCGCGGCGTCAAAGACCTGTTCTTTGTCTTCCTGCATGTCCTTGGAATAGGCCAGCGGCAGCCCCTTCATCACCATCATCAGCGCCACATTGGCCCCCATGATCCGGCCGATCTTGGCGCGGATCAACTCTGCCGCGTCGGGGTTCTTTTTCTGCGGCATGATGCTCGATCCGGTCGAGAAACGGTCCGACAGGGTCACGAAACGGAACTGCGCCGAGGACCAGATCACCAGCTCTTCGGCGAAACGGCTCAGGTGCATAGCGCAGATCGACGCAGCGCTCAGGAATTCAAGCGCGAAGTCACGGTCGCTGACCGCATCCAGCGAATTGGCGGCCGGACGGTCAAAGCCAAGCGCCTGTGCGGTCATGTCGCGGTCGATCGGAAAGGACGTGCCCGCAAGCGCAGCCGCGCCCAAAGGCGATTCATTCATGCGCGCACGTGCGTCGCGCATCCGGCTCAGATCGCGGCCAAACATCTCGACATAGGCCATCATATGGTGGCCCCAGGTGACCGGCTGCGCGGTCTGAAGGTGTGTGAAACCGGGCATGACCCAATCGGCTCCGGCCTCTGCCTGACCCAGCAAGGCCTTGATCAACGCCAACAATCCGCTTTCGGCGGCGTCGAACTGGTCGCGGGTCCACAGTTTGAAATCGGTCGCCACCTGATCGTTGCGCGACCGGCCCGTGTGCAGACGGCCTGCCGGTTCGCCGATCACCTCTTTCAGGCGCGCCTCGACGTTCATGTGGATGTCTTCCAGCGCGGTCGAATAGGCGAATGTCCCGCCCTCGATCTCTGACAACACCGTGAGCAACCCTTTCCGAATGGCGTCGGCATCGCTATCACTAATGATGTCTTGTGCAGCCAACATGGCAGCATGGGCACGCGACCCGGCAATGTCCTGGGCGGCCATACGCTGGTCAAACGAGATCGAGGCGTTGATCGCCTCCATGATCGCGTCCGGTCCGGCGGCAAAACGGCCACCCCACATTTTGTTCGAAGTCGTATCGGTCATCAGGCAACCCCTCGGAGGGAAAATGAAAAAGATTATGCTCGCGCTCGTTTATACGGCCCTTGCCCTTGGTGCAAACCCCAGCTTTGCGCAAAGCGCCGACATCAAGCCCCTGCGCGACGGTGATATGAAGAAATTGGTCGTGCACGATTCCCCCGTTGCTACCTCCTCTGTCGCGTTCCAGCTTGAGGATGACGGCGGCGAGACGACGCTTGAGGCGTGGCAGGGCAAATATGTGCTGATCAACTTCTGGGCCACGTGGTGCGCGCCCTGCCGCAAGGAAATGCCGCAGTTGAACGCGCTGCAAAAGGAATTCGGCGGCGATGATTTCGAAGTGCTGACCATCGCCACGGGCCGCAACACGCCCGACGGGATCAAACGGTTCTTTGCGGATGCGGGCGTCGATAGCCTGCCACGCCACCAGGACCCGAAACAGGCGCTGGCCAGTCAGATGGGCATTTTCGGCCTGCCGATCACCGTGATCATGGACCCCGAGGGACGTGAAATCGCACGCCTGCGCGGTGATGCGGATTGGTCGAGCGACAGCGCAAAAGCCATCGTTCAGGCATTGATCGCGGGCAAGGCAGACAGCTAGGCCCGCCCCAGGAAAGCAGGCGATCCGGCGGCGTCAGGCGGCGTGCGCGAGGATCGCCGCTTCGGACATCGACAGATTACGCCGCGCATAGCCGCCATAGGTATGCGGATCGAATGCGATCTGCGGAAACTGATCCAGCAGCCGCGCGCGGTCGGTCGCGTCCAATGTCTCTAGCGCGGCAGAGGCAGGGTGAAAGCTTTCCGTCTCTACGCCATTGGCCCAAAGCACCTCGTGGAAATCGAGCAGGAGATGGATATAGGTCACTTCGCGCGCATGGGCATCGATGGTGACACTGCGCCCGTTCACCAGATCCCGCGCGGTGACAAGCACCTCGTCCGTGTTGAACAAGTCATGGGCGACGCGCCCCTTCACCAGCATCCGGTGGCTGGGCGACACCAGCAAATCCGCGTCAGGCTGCGCAGCCCCCAAAGCACCGGCGCGAAACCGGATGGGGCGCAGCTGCGGCATCGCGAACAATCGCGCCCCGCTCATCCGGCGGCTACCGATCCAGCGCACGGGTTGCAGGCCGTTGTCTTTCGTCTGGACGTGATCGCCCTCGCGCAGTTGTTCGATCCGGCGCGCGCCATCGGCGGTGCGTATCATTGTGCCGGGGGTAAAGCAGATGACGCCGCTGCTGTATTGCGCCGCCCGATCCGCCGCGGCGGTATTCAACGTATGCGCGACGACCCACAGATCGGTATTGCGCGGCGGCAGCGCGTCAAGGAACATCAGCAGCGGCTGGCTGCCCTGCCCGACCTCGATCACTGTCACCAGATAGGTCTGCGCGCCGTCGGTCACGGTAAAGCTGTTGTCCATCAACGGGGTGTCGCGGTCGCTGGCGAAAGACCGGTGCGGCGGCGTGGTGCCGTCCAGCGCGGCCCCGACCAAACGATGCACCATCCGCGCAGCCCGTCTGCGCAGATCCCCTGCCTCGTCCGCCTGATCCAGCCGCAACACGTCATTCGGCCCGTCAACGCGAATTGAATCGCCCCGCCATGCCCAGGCTGCCCCCACCTTGAGGGATTGCACCGGTGCGGCGTCCAGCCCGTCTATTTCTGTCTGCGACCAGCTTATGACAAACGTGCCTCGAAAGCCCGTTTTGACCACTGTTCGTGCCTCGTCGTATTATTATTGCCCCAAGGCTATCAAAACCGTTCCCCGCTGGAAAGAACGAATCACCCGATGTACGGGGCCTGCGCGTCAGAAGTCGATCTTGATGCGTACAGAGCCGACAAGCTGGTGATCGGGCTGCGTCTCGTATTCCTTGCCCAGCCACGTCAGACCATAGAACGCCGAGGCCCGCTTGCCCTGCCAATGCACCCCGGCACGCACACGATCGCGGCGCGGGGTCAGGTCATAGCCACGATCCGACGGCAGGAACACGCTGTCGCTGACGCGCGCGATATCGGCCCCAACGACAAAGCCAAAGCCCGATGCGTCGCGGTTCTGCACTACGCGGTAACGCTGGCCGGTGGTGCTGTCGCGCACCAACATTTCCCCGCGTGTGATGTCGCCAAAGGTCAGGTCAAAGCCCGTGCGAACGAATGTCTCTATGCCCGCCTGCCCCTCGACAAAGGGGCGCAGGCTTGTCCGCGCGCCAAGCGGAAAGCTGCGCCCGATCTCGACCAGAACCGTAGGGTGAAAGCCGTCTTCGATCTGGTTATCCAACACCCGATCAGATGGCGAGGTCGCGTCGATGATGTCGTGAATACCCCGTTGCAGATCATCCAGATGGGTCTGCGGACCGGTCGCATAGATCGCCGCCCCGACCGAGTATTCCACGGCATCGCGTTCGAAATGGGTGTGCATTCCGACGGACAGGGCACCGGCCCAGGGGCGCGATCCGGCTTGCGGGCGACGCAGGTTCGCAGGGGCCAGCACCTCTACCCCCAAACGCAGCTCGATCAACTGCCCAAAGCGGTCCGGCAAGCGCCCCGTCCACGCCGGCCCCCAGACGCGGGACGACACATAGGAGCCCGTGCGCTCGCGGTCGCGAAACTCTCCGATGGAATCATTGGAAATCAGACGGCCATAGCCAAGGCGTTCCCGCTCTGTCGCCTGTGCATCCACGGGCAAAAGCAAAAGCGCGGCCAATACCGGTACAAGAAATCGCAGCATCGTCACTCCTATCGCAATGGCTGTAAGGGTCGGCACCCGTTACCCCTTTGCTACCGCGCCCTGCCGCGTCGCGCTATCCTTGGTACATTTTTCTCGGGCGGGCGTGTCCTTGGCGCACAGACGGATTGCGCGATACCGACAATTCGCTAACATAACGACAGTGAAAACCAGCCTTGAGGCACTGATGTCAGACCCAAAATCGCACCCGTCCCGCCGCATCGTCTCGTCCCGTCACCTTGCCGAGGGCGAAGGATGGGAGGCGTCAGAGCTCGAATACGGGATGATCATCGCCTACAACGCCTTCTCGCGCTGGATGTCGCGCTGCATGGCGGCGGCGGGCAATGCCGACCTGACCCCGCTGGAAATACTGGTGCTGCACAACACCAACCACCGCGACCGTGAAAAACGGCTGACGGACATCTGCTTTCTGCTGAATATCGAAGATACGCATACGGTGAACTACGCGCTGCGCAAACTGCTGAAATCCGGCCTGCTAGAGGCCGAGAAACGCGGAAAAGAGGTGTTCTATCGCACCTCCGCCAGCGGGGCCGAGCTGATAGAGACCTACCGCGCGGTGCGCAACACCTGCCTGATCGACAGCATGGGGCGCACCGATATCAAAGGCGACGACCTGCGCGAGATCGCGGCGCAGCTGCGCGCGATCTCGGGACAGTATGATCAGGCCAGCCGCGCGGCGGCGTCGCTTTAGCCGCGGCTGCCAAGGGTACTGGCGGCGCGGGCCAACTCGGTGATCGCCGCCCAATCGCCCTTGCGCATCAGATTGTCCGGCGCGACCCAGCTGCCGCCCGCGCACACCACATTGGGCAGCGACAGGTAGCTTTCCGCATTGGCAGGGCTCACGCCACCCGTGGGGCAGAACCGCACCTGAGGCAGCGGCGAGGACAGCGATTTCAGGAAGGGTGCCCCACCCGCAGCTTCGGCTGGGAAGAACTTGAGCATATCATAGCCGCGTTCATAAAGACGCATCGCCTCTGACGCGGTGGCGGCACCGGGCAACATCGGCAGACCCAGATCTTCGGCCGCTTGCAGCAGTTTATCCGTGGCACCGGGCGACACCCCAAAGGTCGCGCCCGCATCCACCGCACGTTTGACATCATCGGGGGTCAGCAACGTGCCCGCCCCGACAACGCCGCCTTCGACCTTTGCCATCTCGGCAATGACCTCAAGCGCGGCATCGGTGCGCAGCGTCACCTCTAGCGCGGGCAAGCCGCCTGCGACCAAAGCTTCGGCCAGAGGGCGGGCGTGCAGCGCGTCATGCACCACCAGGACCGGCACGATGGGGGCACGTTTACAGATGGCATAGGCAGCGGCGCTGGCGTCTTGCGGGGTCATCGGATCATCCTCTGGTCAGGTTCAAATGCTGCTGGCGCCGGTATCAGCCGGGCCAACCGTGTTGCGGAAAGTGGCAAACAGCTCGCGCCCCTGCCCGTATTCATTGCCCGACAGATCAGCTGTGGCGACCGGGCGCTCCATCGCGCCGGGGGTCAGGACCGTCAGCTGCCCGTCGCGGGCGTCGACGCGCACGATATCACCGTCTTGCAAACGTGCAATCGGCCCGCCGTCCACCGCTTCGGGACACACGTGGATCGCGCTCAATACCTTGCCCGAGGCACCGGACATACGCCCGTCGGTGACCAGCGCCACCTTCAGCCCGCGCGCCTGCAGGTTCGCCAGCACCGGCGTCAGGCTGTGCAATTCGGGCATGCCGTTGGCCTTGGGCCCCTGAAAACGCACGACGACGATGACATCCTCGTTGAACTCACCATTGCGATAGGCGTCTTTCACGCTTTCCTGATCATGGAACACGCGGATCGGGGCTTCGACGATGTGATGCTCCGGCTTCACGGCAGAGACTTTGGTGACCGCATTGCCAAGGTTCCCCGCCAGACGTTTCAACCCGCCCGTGGGCTGGAAAGGGTCGCCAATGGGGCGCACGATCTTTTCGTTCAGCGTCTCGGTCGGGCCTGCGACCCATTCGACGGCGCCATCCTTGAGCTTGGGGTCTTGGGTATAGCGCGACAGCCCGTCGCCCGCGATGGTCTTGACCTCGTCATGCAGCAAGCCGCCCGCCATGAGCTGACCGATCATAAAGCCCAAGCCCCCCGCCGCGTGGAAGTGGTTCACATCGGCCAAGCCGTTCGGATAGACCCGCGCCAGCAGCGGCGTGACATCGGCAAGATCCGAGAAATCCTGCCAGTCCAGCACGATCCCACCGGCCCGCGCCATCGCGACAAGGTGGATCAGCAGGTTGGTCGACCCGCCCGTCGCATGCAGGCCGACGATGCCGTTCACATAGGCTTTTTCGTCCAGCACATCGCAAACGGGTGTGTATTCATTGCCCAGATGGCTGATCGCCAGCGCCCGCTGCGTCCCCGCAACGGTCAGCGCATCGCGCAGGGGCGTATTGGGGTTCACAAAGGACGCACCGGGCAGGTGCAGGCCCATGAACTCCATCAACATCTGGTTGGTGTTGGCGGTGCCATAGAAGGTGCAGGTGCCCGGCCCGTGGTAGGCCGCCATCTCCGACGCCATCAGCTCTTCGCGCGTGGCCTCGCCTGCGGCGAATTTCTGGCGCACGATCGCTTTCTCGTCGTTGGAGATGCCCGAGGTCATCGGCCCCGCAGGCAGGAACACCGCCGGCAGATGCCCGAAAGCCTGCGCCGCGATCACCAGACCGGGCACGATCTTGTCACAGACCCCCAGATAGATCGCGGAATCGAAAGTGTTGTGGCTAAGCCCGACGCCCGCCGCCATGGCGATGATGTCACGCGAAAACAGGCTCAGCTCCATCCCCGGGGTGCCTTGGGTCACGCCATCACACATGGCAGGCACGCCGCCTGCAACCTGTGCCGTCCCGCCCGCCGCGCGCGCGGTGTCGCGGATCAGGGTCGGAAAGCGTTCAAAAGGCTGGTGCGCCGACAGCATGTCATTATAAGTCGTGATAATCCCGATATTGCCCGCCGATTGCGTCGCCAGCGCGGCTTGATCCTGCCCCGCACCGGCATAGGCATGCGCCTGCCCGCTGCACGAAAGATGCGCCCGTGCCGGCCCTTCCTCGGCGGCGCGGCGCATCCGCGCCAGATAGGCACCCCGGCTTGGCGCGCTGCGTTCGATGATCCGGTCGGTGACACGGGCTACGGTATCGTTCAACATCATGCTTTCCTTCGTGACGTGGGTGGGCCTAAGGGCCTTCCTACAAAGACGTGAGTATGTTAGCGCTAACTTATCACGCGCATGTGCCATTTGCAAACCCGTTGCGACCATGGGTAAAACGAATGGCGAAAATTGTCTTTCCCCGCCAAAACAGGTGCCCTAAACAATTCGGATGACACAAATAGACCCTCCTTTCCTGATCGGCGTTGACGGAGGCGGCACCGGTTGCCGCGCCGCTGTTGCCACCCCCGATGGCCGTATCCTTGCCGAAGGCAAAGGCGGGCGGGCGAATGTCAGCACCGATTGCGCCACCGCGATCGACAGCGTGCTGACCGCGACACGCAACGCGATAGAGAGCGCCGGTCTGGATGTCGCCGACATGCCCCGTGCCGTGGCTCATCTGGGGCTCGCCGGATACACGGGGCCGGAAATGGGCCCGCGCGTGCAGGCGGGTCTGCCCTTTGCCAAATCCGTCGTGACCGAAGACACCACCACCACCATCGTCGGTGCCGTCGGAGAGCAGGACTGCCACCTGATCGCCCTTGGCACCGGCACCATCGTGGGCCGCCAAAAGGCCGGCGTGCAGACCTGTATCGGCGGCTGGTGTTATCAGGTCTCGGATCAGGCGTCGGGCGCGTGGCTGGGGCATGGCGTGCTGGAGCAGACCTTGCTCGTCGTCGACGGGATCACCCCCGCCAGCCCCCTGTCGCAGCAGATGCTGGATAAATTCGGCGGTGGCGCGGGCATCGTGCAGTTCAGCCTCAAGGCGCGGCCCGGCGATTTCGCCACCCTCGCCCCCGATGTGGTACAGGCCGCCGCGGCGGGCGACAGCATTGGACGGGCGCTGATGGCAAGCGGGGCCGATTACCTGACCCGCGCCCTGATCGCGCTAGACCATCAACCCGGCGGCCCGCTGTGCCTGACCGGCGGCGTCGGCCCCCATTACGCCGCCTATCTGCCCGACACGCAGACTGCCCATCTGGTCGAAACCAAAGGCCGTGCACTGGATGGGGCAGTCGCACTGGCCCTGCGCGCCGCGCGGGCATGACCGCACCCCTCACCGCCTATACCGGCGCGCGCATTTTTGACGGGCACGATCTGCTGACCGGTCACGCGCTTGTAGTGCACCCCGACGGCATCCCGCGCATCACATCCCTGACCGCGCTGCCGACGGGGGCCAAAACCCGGAGGCTGAACGGGGGCATCCTTTCCCCCGGGTTTGTGGATTTGCAAGTGAACGGCGGGGGCGGCGTGATGCTCAATAGCGCGCCCGATCTGGACACACTGCACACCATGGCCGCCGCGCACCGACGGCTTGGCACCCGCGCATTTCTTCCCACGTTGATCACCGACACCCCCGCCCATAGCCGCGCCGCCATCGCCGCCGTGGCAGAGGCGTTGCACCTGGGCATGCCGGGTATCGCGGGGCTCCACCTTGAAGGGCCGCATCTGAGCGTTGCCCGCAAAGGTGCCCATGACGGCAGCCTGATCCGCCCCCTGTCTGACGATGATATGGCGATGCTGACCGATGCCGTGGCCCGGATCCCGAACCTGATGATGACCCTCGCCCCCGAAAACGCCACCCCCGATCAGATCGCGGCGCTGACGCAGGCGGGCGTGCTGGTATCGCTGGGCCATAGCGATTGCGACTACGACACCGCCATGAGCGCCTTCGACGCCGGTGCCCGCATGGCGACGCATCTGTTCAACGCCATGAGCCAAGCCAACGCGCGCAGTCCGGGGCTGGTGGGGGCGGCGCTTGATCATCCGCGCGTGGCATCCGGCCTGATTGCCGACGGGGTGCATGTCCATCCGGCCATGATCCGCGCCGCACTTGCCGCCAACCGCGGCGCGGCAGAGGTGTTTCTGGTGACCGACGCGATGGCGACTGGCGGCTCTGATATCACCGGCTTCACCCTGAACGACCGCGAGATCCTGCGCCGCGACGGACGGTTGACGCTGGCCGACGGAACGCTGGCCGGGGCCGACCTGACCCTGCTGCAAGCCGTGCGCTATATGCACAACACCGTGGGCGAGCCGTTAGAGCGGGCGCTGGCCCGTGCCACAGTAATCCCCGCGCAACTGCTGGCGCACCCACCAGAAGCGGACAGCGTCGATGCGATGATCTGGATCAACGACGACCTGTCAGAGCTGCACTGGCTGACCGAGCTGTAACGCCCGCCCAACACTCGCCCGCGAAAAAAAAGGCGGCGCAGGTTTCCCGCGCCGCCCTATGTCTTTTGCGTCTATGTCTTTCACGTCACTCACGCGTCGCGCAACGCCCCGATGATCTGGTCGAACGCCTCACGCGCCTTGGCTCGCATTTCGTCGTCCGTGGCATCCTGAATAGGATGCGGCACCAGCACATAGCGCGCGCCCTCCATGCCTAAGGCCTTGCGCTGCGTTTCCGCGGCTTGGCCAAACACGCTTGAAGCAATGGAAACAGACGGGATCCCCTGGATTTCAAACCAGACTGTATCGTGCATACTGCACGTGGTACATGATCCTCAGTCCGCCAGCCCTTCGACCAGAAAGTCGCATTCATCGCGGATCTGGTGGCGCAGCGTGTCGGGGCACGGCTTGGCGAAAGTCGGCTTGGTATAATGCCGGATCTCAACGCCGGGTGCGTTTTCGGTCAACAACCTGTCCAGTTCATCCAGCAGGATATTGCCGCGCGGCTTGCTGATGTTCAGCAGCCCGACAACCCCCTGCACCGAACCGGACCGTTCGCTGATCTGACGCGCGACGGGGACACGTTCGTCCGTCGGGTCAAGAATTATTGTCATTCACGTCCTCCTCTGCTGTGAAAGCTAGCCTAGATCGATCTTTCTGGAAACGGAAATCGACCCCACCTCCCCGGTGGCCCACCCGTGGAACGCGGACGAGAATTTGCCCGCATCGCCACCGGCCACGACGATATGGATATATTCCTTGCCCGCAAATTTAGGGGCCAACTGCGCCAGTTTTTCCGGCCCCATGCGTTCCGCGTCCGCCACGGGGATACCCGCGCCCGAATGGTCATCCTGCACCATCTCCGACAAGGGGCGCGCCGTGACCTCCTGGATACGGTCGCGCAGCCTGTCCTTGGAGTAGGGGCCATCGACGGTCAGCGTCTGGATATGCTCGGGGCAGACCACCAGCAGCGCGTCAATCGGCAGGTTGTGCATCTTCGGCAGGAACACCCCTTCAAGCCCCTGCCCCAACGACCCCGCGATCTGGTCCGGCCTGCGCGAGGTCTGGTCCACCAGATGCACCGGCCCGCCCGTCATGGCAAAGACAGTCACGACCGAATCCTCCGCCTTGAACCCGCGTTCTACATGCAGCGGCTCCCATGGCGAGGCCGCCTCGTTCTCCGCAAAGCACATNGTNTATTTCATCGGATTGCCCAGNACAGANCGTTCNACCCCGCCNGTGGTCGCCCCGCCNACATTNCGNATNATCANCCGCANNGCGCGCCCGATGGTGGCATTGGCACGGTTNCCNGCNCCCANNGCNCCCANGCCNNCGTTCANNCCGATCTTGTCCACGANNGGNCCGTTCACCACCATNACNGTNGCCGCGCCCATNGTNGTNGCGGTGACNCCGTGGATGTTGAATTCATCCGTGCAGACAGCTTCGACGGCTGCGATNACNACGGGCAGATATTCGGGCTTACACCCCGCCATCACCGCNTTGATCGCGATCTTTTCNACCGTGGCGATACCCATNTTNGGCGGCACNGTGGCNATNACATCCTGCGGATCACGATGCGTCCCTTCCANCATGCGGATCACCCGTTCNGGCGTCGGCGGCACCANGGGCAACCCGTCCGAGAACCCCTGATCGAACATGAATTCCGCCATGTCATCGCCGCTGGCGACCTCNACCTTGCGGGCGCGCANNCGGCTGCCTTCGGCCTCTGCCCGCAGCGCGTCGTAGACCTCGGGGTCAAAGTGTTTCGACCCGCATCCNGGNCGCCAGGCGGGCANGCTGTCCCAATCGATCTGCGCCGCAGCTTTGCCCGTCGCACGGGCCATCTGGTCGGACAATGCCTGCCAGTCATCGCGCACGAAGCCTTCGAAGTGGGTCACGACAGCGCCGCTTTCATCNATCCAGTAGAGCGCGGGCACNATCTCGAAATCCCAGTCGAACGAGGTCTTGCAGCCCGCATCCTCAAGCACCGGCATGGTCAGCCCGTGGCGCTGCGCGAAATCGCCGTTCTTCTCGCCGGATTGCCCCGGCACCAGAAACCGCACCGCATCGCCATAGGCCTGCGACAGCGCCTGCAGCACCGGGCCCGCGATATTGCAGGTCTCGCAATCCTCTTTNACGAAACAGANCAGCGCAGGGCCCGTGCCGTCAAAANNGTGGGCCGCGCCTTGCAGATCCTTCAGGGTAAATTCCGGTTTCCGATCACTCATGTCGCCCCCTCCCAAGTATGCCGCTGCATACTGTGGGGGATCGTCAGGCATGTCCAGACAGCTTGGCGGAGACGGATGGGAATCGAACCCACCACACGCCGTATCGACGCGTCCATGGTTTTGAAGACCAGGGAAGCCACCAGACTCCGGTCGTCTCCGCGTTGCCACACCGTAGCCCTGCCGCAGGGCAAGCGAAAGCCTAATGCGNCTGCGGCGCGATCTGCCGCGTGTCACCAATCCGCAGGGTGATGCCAAGCGCATCCAGATGCTCAAGCAGCGGCACGATGAACTTGCGGCTGGTGTCCAAAGCGGTGCGCGCCTCGCTGGTGGTAAAGGCCGTGGGCGGGGGGAAGCTTGCCGCAAGGCTCCGCTGCGCNTGACCGATGGTCGCCGCGTGAAACACGACTTGTTGTTTCAGCGCGATATTCGCCAAGGACACCAACCGCCCCTGCGCCACCATCAGCGCGATCANATCCGCGTCNTCAGGCGCATCGAACTGCCGCACATCNGGGGGGGAGGTGCCGCCTGTGCGCATACTCTCTTCGATCTCGGTCAAGCGGGCAAGCTGTTGCGGGGCAAGTGCTGCAAAGGGGTCATGCCGTGCGAGACTGACCAAACCGTCGCGCAAAACAACCTCTCCACNCCTGTGCAATTCAGCTTGGGCGAAAGGCACCAAACCCCGCAGTGGCGTCACCCGTTGCAGTACCGCAAGGGCCGCCCCCTGCTTGATCGGGTGGTCGGTATGAAAGCGCTGCAAAGCCGCCACCACCGCCGTTTGCACCGTGGCGAGATCGTCAGCCAGCGCGATATGTTCCGGCGATAACCGCACAACGCCNGNGGGCAGCGCAGCCGTCGCATCGCAGCGCGCCAACCGGACAANATCAGNCCACAGCGCCACCCCGCGCCCCTGCGCACAAAGCGCTGAGGCAAGGGCGGTNCCATCCTGCTGCTGTGCCGCCTGCATCACCGCCAACCGCCGTCTGTCGCCCGCCCCGACTGCCGTGGCCTGCGGGTCAAGGATCACCGCACCCGCCANCGTCGNCGCAGGGGAAAGCTGGCGCAACACCGCCGCCTGCCCCGCGAACCCCACCACGGGGCGTCTAAAGCGCAACTGCCCCAGCCCCGCGCCCCCCGGCGCGATCTGGCCACCACCCATCAGCCGCAGGGTCGCGACCTCATGCGCCGTGCCCCACAGCACGCGCAAATCCTGCATATGTTTGACCGGTCGCGGTGCCATGTCAGAGACGGTCAACCACACATCCATACAAAGCGTCGCCCCCTGCCCGCCCGTACAGATCACATCGCCGCGGGCAATATCCTCTAGCGCGATACCGCGCAGGTTCACCGCGACCCGCTCGCCCGCCGCGACCCTCTCCCGCGCCGCGCCGCGTGCTTGCAGGCCACGGACCACCGTCGCCGCACCGCTTGGCTGCACGGTTAACGCCGCGCCAACCGCCAACGCGCCACCAAGCAGCGTGCCCGTCACCACCGTTCCGCGTCCCGCCAGTGTGAACGCGCGGTCCACCGGCAGGAACGCCCCCATCGGCGCGGCCCGCGCGGGCAAAGCGTTGAACCGCCGCGCCAAGACCTGCCGCAGATGATCCGTCCCGCCAGCGGTCGTGGCCGAACAAGGCACCAATTCGGCCCCGGTAACGCCTTGCGCGGCAAGGGTATCCGCAATTTCCGCCAGACGGGCGGGCAATGTCGCCTCGGGGATCAAATCCACCTTGGTCACCGCGACCACCGCCACGGGCACCTGCAACAGTCTTGCGATCTGCACATGCTCGCGCGTTTGCGCCGCGATGCCCTCCACGGCCGAGACGACCAGCATCGCGCCCTGCGCGCCGCTCGCACCCGACACCATGGTGCGGATGAAATCCTCGTGCCCGGGCGCGTCAATCAGGTCGAGCGTCCCACCCGCCATCTCGCAATGGGCAAAGCCCAGTGCGATCGACAGGCCACGGGCTTTTTCCTCGGCCAGCCGGTCCGTCTCCATCCCCGTGAGCGCGCGCACCAGCGCCGTCTTGCCATGATCCACATGGCCGATCACAATGACGCAGGCCGATGTCATGTGGCGGCGATCGCGCCCAGCGCCGCGACGATATCGGGCAGCTCGTCATCCNTNACCGNNCGCATGTCCAGCCACAGCTTGCCCTGATGGATACGCCCGACAATGGGCACCACCCCGGCCCGCAAACGATCCGCNAGGGNTTCAGCAGNCAGCGCGGCAGANGCCACGACGACACTGAAACTGTCCANGTCCTGCTGCGGCAGCGACCCGCCGCCGACATAGGCGGCTGACGCCATCACCTCAACATCCAGCCCCTTCACCGCAGCGAGGGAACCCGCGAGCCTTTGCGACCGCGCCTCTACCTCTGCCAAAGGCTGCGAGAGCGCGCGCAAGACCGGCACCCGCGCCAGCGGATCATGGGGCGGCAGGTANAGACGCAAGGTCGCCTCGAGCGCGGCNAGCGACAGCTTGTCNATGCGCAACGCCCGCAGCAACGGGTGCTTGCGTAGCCCCGCGATAATATCCGCCCGTCCCGCGATGATCCCCGCCTGCGGCCCACCAAGCAGCTTGTCGCCCGAGAACATGACCAGATCGACACCCGCCTTGAGGATATCCGCCACCACGGGTTCGTCGCGCAGCCCAAAGGGGGCAAGGTCAATCAGCACGCCGCTGCCCAGATCNTCCATCAGGATCAGATCCCGCTCCGCCGCNAGTTGCGCCAAATCATTGCGNGACGGGGCAGAGGTGAAGCCCACNATNCGAAAGTTGCTGGTGTGGCTTTTCAACAGAACCGCCGTATCCTCGTCCACCGCATCGGCATAATCGCTAAGCCGCGTNTTATTNGTGGCACCGACCTCTTTCAGCTCTGCACCGCTTTGCGCGATCACATCGGGCAGNCGGAAAGACCCGCCAATCTCGATCAGCTCCCCGCGCGAGGCGATCACCTTGCGCCCNGCNGCNGTGCCCATCAGGGCCAAGACNACCGCCGCGGCNCAGTTNTTCACGATCAGCGCCGCCTCTGCGCCNGTCANNTGNCAGATCAGCGCCTCGGCATGGTCATAGCGCGACCCGCGCTTGCCGGTTTTCAGGTTCAGCTCAAGGTTCGAAGGCCGCGCANCGATCTGGTCCATCGCCTGCANCGCCTCGGGGGCAAGACGGGCGCGGCCCAGATTGGTGTGGATGATGATACCCGTGGCATTGATGACAGGGCGCAGGTTCGGCTGGCGGGCTGCCTTTATCCGGTCGGCAAGGCTATGGGAAAAGAGTTCACTGGCGAAATCAGGCAAGCCGACCACCCCGCCGCCCCGAATATCACGGCGCAGCTGGTCGAGCGTTTCGCGCAGGGCGCGGCGCACCTCGTCGTGGCTGTAGGTCGCAACCAAAGACGCCACATGCGGTTGCTGCAACAGCGTATCGATCTGTGGCAAATGTCTAAGCTGGCTGTTCACGCGTCACGCCCCCCGATGGCTGAACGCGCAGTGTAATCGCGCGNGCCACGGGGGCAAGCCGGAACGCAGGCCACAGGCGGGCGACCAAAAGGCCCGCCGCGCGNGTTACGCTGCCAGCGCTTCCTTCACCGCGATGTCGGCCATCTGCAAAATCGCCTCGCGGCTATCGGCGACGGCGATAAAGCGGCCGTTGTGGCAGAACTTTGCCCCNTTGACGCCCGATGCTTCCTCAAGCGCGGCGTCTTTTTGACCCGCCCAAGCCACCGGAAGATCAGCGCGGTTCTCGAACGTATCATCCCCCGACCGGATCGTTGTCAGCGTCCATTCCTCGCCGCGCGGGTGGATGACGAACANCAGATGATCCGCCCCCGCCTTCACCACGGCCCCGCGAAACGGCATGCCCATGGGCAGGTCCAGCACATGGCCCTCGCCCGCAGCATCAATGGCGGTCATGACCATCGCTTCGGCGCGGAACTTGGCGGCTTTGCGACGGATCGACGCTTCGACAAAGGCGCGCGCAATGGGCAAGGCGGCGGCAAAGGCGCGGTCGTCCACGCCTTCCTCGCGGTCATCGAAGACGGGTTTCAGGCTTTCCAACAGCGCGGGCAAGGTCAGACCGGCAAACAGCGGCCCCGCCTCTGACGCGTTGACGGCACCATTATCCAGCAGGTCNATCGGCAGAACAAANCCGCGATCNAAACTGTCGTGGATGGCATTCACATCCGCCTCGGGCACGTCGAGCGCGCGCAGATAATCATGCCCGTANTGCGCCCAGATCAGCCCGAAAGAGCTATAGGGCTGCCCGTCTTCACGCAGNGGATTGGGACGTTGATGGTGATCGAAAATCCCTGCNTCGGCATCAAAGTCACCGCCCACGTCGTAGATGATGCGCCCCTCGGCCGGTGTGATCAGCGCCTTGTCGCGGCTGCGCAGNACCGTGGCGTCTGGAAACAGCCGCGTCAGGATGACAGAGGATAGGAGTTCATCCGCNTGAAAACCGCCTGAGTGGGTCACGAGTTGGGTGATCGTCATGTTTCTGTACCTTTGCGCATCTGTTCAGCAGGTCGAAATGAAAACGGGCGACCGTGNGAGNGGCCGCCCTGTNAATATGTATNGCTCACACCGCCCGTCACGGGCCTAGCATAAGAAAACGTAGAAAGAGTTAATGCGTCCAGGCCCCGCGGCGCCCTGTGGCGAAATTCTCGCCATAGCCGCCGGCGCGGACATTTGCGCGGCGTTTGTTGGGGTCTTGCACCAGCGCGTCGATGTTGTGGTCNCGGGCGTATTCCACCGCTTCTTCCTTGGTGGCGAACTGCAANCGCACCTGCGTTTGCGTGTCNTTNGANGANGTCCANCCCATCAACGGGTCAATCTCGCGCGCGTGCTCTGGGTCGAATTCCAGCAACCAGACACGGGTTTTGGCCGTGCCAGAGGACATGGCAGTTCGGGAAGGCTGATAAATACGCGCGCGCATAGCTGAATCTCCGCTGTGATCAGGCGGTTTATCAGCCAAATACGGCCAAGGATCAAGGCATCACAGTGATTTGTGCCGAATTCGCGTTACATATGCTGCGGCGCAGCATAGACTGACTTCATGCAATCGGAGCACCTCTCATGAACCCCCTGACCCTGATGACGCTCAATGCCAACCTCGCCAAGCTGATGATCGACACCCAAGCCGTTATGACGCTTAGGCTTTTGGGGATGGCCGGNGCCCTTCCCCAGACCCGCGGAGAGAACGCCCGCATGGTNAATGAAAAAGGCCCCGCCATGGCNAAAGCCTATCAGGCGGCCACCAAAGCCGCCTTTGCCGGGGGCACGCCCGACCAGATTTTCTCGGCCGCGATGGTGCCGGTCAGCAAAAAGGTNAGNGCCAACCGCAAGCGACTGACCAAATAAGCCNGCGACGAAAGCGACATATGCGCGTCGNGCAAGGCTNNGCCCCTTGAACCCGCGCGAAAACATGACACCTTAGGGAACACCCCCAAAGGACGATGTTATGGCCTACGCCCACTCTGACAGTCTGCCCGAGCGCAAAGACGCCTATCTTGCCAATCCCGCGCCCAACGTGCGCGAGCGCCCCAAGCTCGAGGGCGGCAAGAAGTTCAANCTGGCGACCGAATTCGAACCCGCNGGCGACCAGCCCACGGCGATCAAGGAACTGTCCGAAGGGGTGCGGTCGGGCGAACGCGATCAGGTGCTTTTGGGGGCCACGGGGACGGGCAAGACGTTCACGATGGCCAAGGTGATCGAGGAAACGCAGCGCCCCGCGATCATCCTCGCGCCGAACAANACGCTGGCGGCGCAGCTTTACGGCGAATTCAANGGGTTCTTNCCCGACAACGCNGTGGAATATTTCGTCTCATACTACGACTACTACCAGCCNGAAGCCTATGTCGCGCGGTCCGATACCTTCATCGAGAAGGAAAGCCAGATCAACGAACAAATCGACCGGATGCGCCACTCTGCCACGCGGGCGCTGCTGGAACGCGATGACGTGATCATCATCGCGTCGGTGTCGTGCATCTACGGGATCGGCTCGGTCGAGACCTATGGCGCGATGACGCAGGACCTCAAGACCGGCAACAACTATGACCAACGCCAAGTGATCGCGGACCTGATCGCGCAGGCGTATAAACGCAATGACGCCGCTTTCCAGCGCGGCACTTTCCGCGTGCGCGGCGACAGCCTTGAAATCTTTCCGGCCCACCTTGAGGACCGCGCATGGCGTCTGTCCTTCTTTGGCGAAGAGCTGGAAAGCATCACCGAATTCGACCCGCTCACCGGCGAGAAAACCGGCACTTTCGACCAGATCCGCGTCTATGCGAACAGCCACTATGTGACGCCGAAACCAACGATGAACCAAGCGGTGATCGGCATCAAGAAAGAGCTGCGGATGCGGCTGGACCAGCTCGTCGCCGAAGGAAAGCTGCTGGAAGCGCAACGGCTTGAACAGCGCTGCAACTTCGACATCGAGATGCTTGAAGCCACCGGCGTCTGCAACGGGATCGAGAACTATTCGCGCTACCTCACGGGCCGCGCCCCCGGAGAGCCGCCCCCCACGCTGTTCGAATTCATCCCCGACAACGCGATTGTCTTTGCAGACGAAAGCCACGTCTCCGTGCCGCAGATCGGCGGGATGTACAAAGGCGACTACCGACGCAAATTCACGCTGGCCGAACACGGGTTCCGCCTGCCCTCTTGCATGGATAACCGCCCCCTTAAGTTCGAGGAATGGGATGCCATGCGGCCGCAGTCGGTCTTTGTCTCGGCCACCCCCGCCGCGTGGGAAATCGAACAATCCGGCGGTGTGTTTACCGAACAGATCATTCGCCCCACCGGCCTGATCGACCCCAAGATCGAGATTCGCCCTGTCGAAATGCAGGTCGACGATCTGCTGGACGAGGTGCGCAAGGTCGCCGCCGACGGCTATCGCACGCTATGTACCGTGCTGACCAAACGCATGGCCGAAGACCTGACCGAATACATGCACGAACAGGGCATCCGCGTGCGCTATATGCACAGCGATATCGACACGATCGAACGTATCGAAATCCTGCGCGACCTGCGGCTTGGTGCTTTCGACGTGCTGATCGGGATCAACCTTCTGCGCGAAGGCTTGGACATTCCCGAATGTGGGCTGGTGGCGATTCTCGATGCGGATAAGGAAGGGTTCCTGCGCTCGGAGACCTCGCTGATCCAGACCATCGGGCGGGCCGCGCGGAACGCCGAAGGTCGCGTGATCATGTACGCCGACCGCATCACCGGCTCGATGGAGCGTGCGATTGGCGAAACCGACCGCCGTCGCGCCAAGCAGCTGGCCTATAACGAAGAACACGGGATCACGCCGACAACGGTCAAGAAGAACGTCGATGATATCCTCGCCGGTCTCTACAAAGGCGATGTGGACATGAGCCGCGTCACGGCCAAGATCGACAATCCGCTCGCCGGCGGCAACCTGCAGACCGTGCTCGACGGGCTACGCACCGATATGCGCAAAGCGGCCGAGAACCTCGAATTCGAGGAAGCCGCACGCCTGCGCGACGAGGTCAAGCGGCTCGAATCTGTCGATCTGGCCATCGCCGACGATCCGATGGCGCGTCAGTACGCTGTCGAAAAAGCCGTCGACGACGCGCAAAAGGCGTCGGGCCGATCAACCGGCGGTCGCGGCGGGATGCGCGGTGGCAAATCCCGCTACGGCGGCAAAAAACGCTAGGCGGCGCGTCTAGTCATCCACCTCGTCCGGCAACCCGTCATGGTCGGTCGAGGCCATCTCCTCCAGCTCGTCCTCCGACATGCTGTCGTACATATCTTTCGACGCGCCTTGCAGGTCCTTGACCTTGGTCTCGCCCCGCTTGGCAGACAGGGCTGCACCGGCGGCGCGTTGTTGAGCTTTCGATTGGGCTTTCATCGCTGTCTCCTGTCAGTTGGATGTAGCGGCACAACCCGTCCACCCGCCCGCAGTTCCCCTGTTACGGCTTGGCGCATAATTATTTTCATGCGCCCGTTGCAAGGTGATTGCTTTGCACCCGCACCCACCCCACATTCGGAGTCTGCGCTTTATCCGGAGGATCCCAAATGCGCCTGATCGCCCTTGCTACACTGGGCCTGACCGCCCTCTCTGCCCCCGCCTTTGCCGATGAGACAACCGGCACGATCCTTGCCTATGACCGCCTTGCGAATATCATCGTCCTGCAAGACAAATCATCCTGGACGCTGGATGCCAAAACCCTTGTTCCGTCCGACCTGATGGCGGGCGATAAAGTCACGCTGACCTTCGCCTCCGACGGCGACAACGGTGCGAAACCCGCGACCAAACTGACCCGCAACTAAGCCCTCTCCCATAACAAAAGCGCCCCCTGACCAAATCAGAGGGCGCTTTCTGCGTTCAAACCATCAAACGATATCAGTCACCTGCGGGCGGAGTAACCTCAATACCGGGGACGGTGATCGTTTTCTCTTCGGTGGTCACTTCAACGTCGGGGACTTCAACGTCGACCTCTTCTTCAGTCACGGAAACCGAACCGGTCTGTGCGTCAAACTCGGGCAGGTTGCCGCCTTCAACGGACACATCAACATCCGGCAGCGACCCTTCTTCAGTCTGATCGATATCGATGAAAAAGATCGCAAATGCGATGACCAGAATTGCGGCAAGGCCTGCGATTACTGCGGTAGAGGTCTTCATAGTATTTCCTTCCAAATTCACTTGCCGTTCTAGGCGATGCAAGGGCAACTCGGCGAAGCGGGAAATGGTTCCAGTAACATTTTCGGGAACATCTGGGCCGAACGGGAAGTTGTGACCCCAGACAGTAATGCAGATTACAACCTAGGAGCTTTACAATGGAATTCGGCCTTCTCGGACTCATTATCCTGATCGCAGACATCTACGCGATCTATCAAATCTTCACCTCCGGCGCTTCGGGGCTTGCGAAAATCCTCTGGATTCTTGGCGTCCTGATCTTCCCGGTCGTCGGCTTTATCGTATGGCTGATCGCTGGCCCACGCGGCGGCAGCGTCAACGTCTAAGCGACGCACACAGGTTTTGACAAAGGCCCGTAGCATTGCTGCGGGCCTTTTCTCATGCTGCCCCAAAGGTCCGTAAGTAATTTGTTAAGCATGACGCGCCAAGCTACCCGCCGAAAGGGTATCCCATGCGCTACTGGCCGATCCTCCTGCTTGGCTTACTGCAGCTTCCCACCCCTGCACAGGGCGGCGCGTGGCTGCGCGAAAAGGGCACGGGCTTCACCTCCACCACGGTAAACGTCACGCGCANCTACGACATTTCGGAAAGCACCTTCATGGAATATGGCGTGCGCGACGACCTGACCCTGGGGGCAGAGGTCGGNTTTCTCGCCAGTTCCATCGGCCTGCAATCGGGATTTGGGTCGGTCTTCCTGCGCCGCCCCTTAGGCCGTCGCGACCGCCCNAACGTCTGGTCGGCAGAGCTGGGGTTCGGCGCGGCATGGGTGGGGGATGCGGTCTATCCCAATGTCAAAGCGGGGCTGTCTTGGGGCCGCGGCTATACGCTGGGGCAGAAACACGGCTGGGTGACCATCGACAGCTCCCTCGCGTGGGACATCTACCTGCAAGAGCATCTCGCCAAAGTCGACGGCACCATAGGCATCAACTTCGGCGACCGGTTTTCGGGAATGCTGCAAATCTACTATGCNTCGACCTCTGCCGCCAGCGCCACCTCTGTCGCGCCCTCTATCGTNATGCGCCCGCTGAAAAGCCGCCCCGATATCCGCTTCCAGATCGGGGCAGANACGTTGATCAACGACACCTCCAACCCCGCGCTAAAACTCTCGCTCTGGCGCGAGTTCTAGCGTTTATCCATGCGCGCCTGCATAAAGATCGACCCTTTGACGCTNGTGCTCCAGACCAGATGCAGCAGATCNCGATCCGCACCNTGATCCGTCAGCACATAGGGNACGCTGTATTGCGCCACATTCGATCCGTTGCGCACCGGCCCGTCCATCGTGATGCTATCCACCGCAATCGCCCACCCGCCGAACGGAAAGCGGTCGGCAATATCCACCACCCAGGTCTTGGCCAGACTGGCTTCGGTATGTTCAACCTGCACCGGGTTCGANACCGGATTNTGGATGCCGTGGAACGANTTGCCGGTCATCTCGATATTGCGCATNCGCGAGAAATCCATATCNGCAAAGCTNGTATCGATNCGTTCGACCCGATCAATGAACCCGTTGATGCTGCGGAAGCGGTTGTCGTTGATTGTCAGCCCATTGATCACATGACCCGCCCCATGGGGCTTGAGCACGATATAGCTGAACCACGGGGCCACCTCACCCGACAGAAAGATATTACCGCTGATCGACAGGGAGCTGAAAGAATACTCGCTGCTGTAGTCCGGCGCGGGGTCTTGTTCGTTGGTCCATTCGACAAAGCAATTGTCGATATANTTCCCGCTGACCACGCTCGCCGTGTGCTGNGCCGCAAGGATCAACCCGGCAGAGCGGACGCCGTTCTTGACCGTATCCCCCTGAAAGAAGTGGTTCCCCGTGACGATATTATTCTGCCCCGCCAGCAGCGCAAAATGGCGAAAGCGGGTGGCACGGTTGTCGCGNATCTTNACGTCATTGGCGTTGCAGTTGATCGCGATCGTGGTCCGGTCCGGCACGTCCAAGGCATCCTCGGCGGACAGGAACTGGCAACGGTCCACGAACATCCCCTGACAGCCCCCNCCGATCGACGTGATACCGCGATCCTTCGGGCGCGAGATAAAGCAGTCCCGCACATGGAAAATCGTCCCTGATGGCGCAAGGTTGATGGCGCTGGCCACGTTGTTGCACTGGAATTCGATGTCATCCAGAACGAATTTGCTCAGCTGGCTGTAGTTGCTGAAATCCAGCAGATACTGGAACCNCGTAAAGGTAAAATTCTGCGTCCCCGCCGCATCATACAAAGGCGCGTTCAGGGTAATCTCTTGCGTGGCGACGTTCTTGGCGCGCACATAAATCTCGCGCCCGACGCCATTGCCCGTGATCANNGCCCCCACAGGCACATTCGCCACATTCACCACATTTGTCAGCTTGCGCGCATCCGAGGGCGAATAGCTGGCTTGCGAGGTCACCGTGACCGTATCCCAATCGCCATTCGTNGCCGCTTCAAGCTGGCCGTTGCGGATCACCCGCCGCGTGGCATAGCTGCTGCGTTCGGGCGTNGCGGCCTGCATATCGATCGGGCCGGTCACGTTGACCTTGCGCCCGCCCAGATCNAGCGATTCATGATCCGCATTGTTCAGCANCGCCTGAAACGCCTTNCGAAANGCGATCTCTTCATTCCCGAAAGCCTCGATATAATTCGGCAGATCAAAGTTGCGCCGCAGCAGCAGGATCGCGCTGGCGGGCATGGTCACCGTCCCNTCAAACCGCGTCGGCGCGTCAAAGGTCACGTCCCCGTTCAGCAGATACGTCCCNCGCGGGATCAACACGCTGCGCCCCTGCGCATCCGCATTCGCCGCCACAAAGGCCGCCGTATCATCGGTGCTGCCATCCCCCACCGCGCCATAGTCCCGCACATCCACCTGTGCCAGCATGTCNCGCAGNAANACGCCCGTCACATCCTCGATCTGCAAATCGTCAATGCGAACGACCCCGCCATTCTGCCCCGTNAGNTCCAGCCCGAAATGCCCATAGACCGGNGCNNTGCCCCAGACCATATCGACCCCGCCNCGCAGCCCCGACCCGACAATCGCGCTGACCTCGACCACCTCGCCNTAGCTGGTCAGCGTCACCGCCGGACCGGCCTCNACCAGCCCGCCCGCNCGGCTGCCATTGCCAAGCGCCGGATACCCCGCGATCCGCACCGACGGTAGATTCCCACTGATCGCCTTCACCCGCGCCGTGATCCGCAGGTAACACCCCGGCAAAAGTGGCGTTTGCCCCATATATCGCAGCTTTTGNGTGGATTGCGTTTTTATCAGCTCAAGCGCCCCGCCAAAGTCCTGATCCGCAGGGATAAACGCCGCATTTATGGCATTGGCATAGGTATCAGACCCCGCCGTGCCATCNCCGCTTGANTACACATCCAAGCCTTGCGCAAAAGCCGCAGGTGTCAGTAGCANACCGTCCGTGATTGCCTTGTTCATCGTCATCCCCTTCGTCGGGTTGCGATGTCGCCCCCCATGAATTGCAAAACTCCGGCGCTTGGCCGGCAGGGGGAAAGATTTATGCACAAAGGGTTAACCACGCCTAACCGCAGCGTACGCCGCAAACGGTCACATGAGCGTGCCAAAGATNTCGCGCCNGTCAGGCAGAAACGCTTGGCGCATCCAGCANTTGAACGGCGGCAATACGCCAGCCCTCGGGCGTCTCAACCATCTGATAATCCAGCAAATAGGTNAATCCTTTCAGGTCCGTGACCTGCACCTTCTGCCACTGCGCACCGGCGATCTCGCGCAGNTCCAGAAANCGNACNTCGGCATGTTTCCAGACCATCGGATAGCCCGTGGTCACCATACGTTTAAAATTNTCNGNAGANTGAAACATCATCTGCAGATTGGGGCTCGCATANGCGAAGGCACCCTCGAAATCATCTGCCTTGAAAGCNTCGAACTGGCCNNTGATCGTGCTTTCGATATCCGCCTGCTGCGCCATNGCACCAANCGCCGTCGCAAAGGTCAAAACCATCCCGAAAAAGGCCGAAAGAACCGCGCCACGCATGAGAATGCTCCCTATGATGTGTTGAACTTAACCTAAGCCACGCACANCATAGGGCAATAGTTTCACGCCGTGGTCAGCTTGCCCGCCAACGCGTCNTCGATCAGGGCGACCGTTTCATCCACGCCATACAGCGCGATGAACCCACCGAACCGCGGCCCTTGGCTGGCGCCCAGCAACACTTCGTAAAGCGCGGTGAACCAGTCGCGCAGCGGGTCGAAACGCTCTTTCCCGACGGCNAAAACCATCGTTTGCAACGCCTCGGCATCCAGCCCNCCGTCCCATGTNTTCAGCTGGTCCCGCAGGTCTTCCANGGCTTCCCGCTCCAGNTCNGANGGGGCGCGGAACACTTTGGCGGGCTTCACGAAATCATTGTAATAGCGCACCGCATGCTCGGCCGCCGCATCCATACCGGGGTTGCCTTCGGGCGTCGCATCCGGCGCATACCGCTGGATAAAGCCCCACAGTTGCGACTTGTCCTCGGCCGAGGACACCGACGCGAGGTTCAGCAACATCGAGAAGGGCACAACCATATCCGACTTGGGCACATCGCCCCCGTGGATATGCCAAACGGGGTTGTTCAGCTTGCCCTTGTCGTCCTGCGTNTCATAGGCGCGCAGCTGCTGGTGGTATTCGTCGACCGCCTTGGGGATCACGTCGAAATACATGCGCTTGGCCGTCTTGGGCTTGAGGTACATGAAATACGACAGCGATTCCGCGCTGGCATAGGTCANCCATTCGTCGATGGTCAGACCATTGCCCGACGATTTGGAGATCTTGTGCCCGTCCTGATCAAGGAACAGCTCGTAGGTGAAATGCTCGGGCGGGCGGTTGCCCAGAATACGGCAGATCTTGTCATAGATCGGCGTGTTGGTGCTGTGATCCTTGCCGTACATCTCAAAGTCGACATCAAGGGCGGCCCAACGGGCNCCAAAGTCAGGCTTCCACTGCAACTTCACATTGCCGCCGGTCAGCGGCAGGGTCATTTCGGTGCCGTCTTCATCGTCGAAGGTGATCGTGCCTTCCTTGGCGTTGACCGCTTTCATCGGCACATACATTACCCGCCCTGTTTCAGGGTGGATCGGCAGGAAGATCGAATAGGTCTGCCGACGCTCCTCGCGCAGCGACTTGAGCATCACTTCCATGATCTCGTCATACTTCTCGGCGGCGCGCAAAAGCACCTCGTCGAACTTGCCGGAGCCGTAGAATTCCGTGGCNGAGATNAACTCNTACTCGAACCCGAAGGTATCCAGAAAACGCCGCAGCATCGCGTTGTTATGCGCGCCAAANCTGTCGTATTTGCCGAAAGGATCGGGCACCGATGTCAGCGGGCGCTGCAGATGTTCTTCCAATGCGGCGGGGTCGGGCACGTTACCCGGCACNTTGCGCATCCCGTCCAGATCNTCNGAAAAGCACACCAGCCGCGTCGGAATGTCGCTGATCTGCTCAAATGCGCGGCGGATCATCGTCGTGCGCGCAACTTCGCCGAAAGTCCCGATATGCGGCAGACCCGACGGGCCATAGCCGGTCTCGAACAAGACGTANCCCTTCTCGGGGGCCTTGTTTGCATAGCGTTTCAACACCCGACGTGCTTCCTCGAACGGCCACGCTTTACTGGTTAGGGCTGCTTCACGCATCTGCGACATGTCATCAATTCCATCATTTTCACCCCGCACCCAATGCGCGCAGGCAGCCCGTACCTATTGCGTCCCCGTAGGCCCGTCAATAATCTGCAGATCAACGGAATGACCGAACGGAAATGCGCATGAATGACGACACCTCCCTCACCCTCAGCGCGCAGGATTGCCTTGTCGCCGTGATGATCGCGGTTTCCGCATCAGACGAGGACATCCGCACCACCGAATTGCTCAAGATCCAGACGGCTGTAAACATGCTCCCCGTCTTTTCNGGCTATGATGTGGACCGCATCAGCTCTGTCAGCTCGATGGTGTTTGACCTGTTCGAACAGGAAGACGGGCTGGATGCCCTGTTCGGCCTGATCAAGGGCGCGCTGCCCGACCGGCTGAACGAAACGGCCTATGCGCTGGCCTGCGATGTGGCCGCGGCCGACGGCACGTTGGACGAAGCCGAATTGCGTCTGCTGGAAGAAATCCGCTACGAGCTTGACCTCGACCGCCTGCACGCCGCCGCNATCGAACGCGGTGCCCGCGCCCGTCACGTCAAATAGGCCGCGTCACCGCGATCAAAGAGAGGTCGAATCCGCAGCCACATGGAACGCCCCCCAGCGTTCGATCAGCCCTTGCTGCAACCGTTTGGAGCGCCCGTTCCACGCCCGCCCCCCCTCGGGGCGTTCGCGTTGCGCGCGGGTCAGGGTGGCGCGACGGGGCATATCGGCGGTGAACACGGCAAAGGCCATCACCCGCCCGTCCGCTGCCGTCAGATACCCTGCCAAGGCCGAGACAAAGTTCAACGTACCGGTCTTCGCCTCTACCTTGATCGGATGATCCTGCACGGGCCGCCCCTTGGAATCGCGCAGGGAAATCGACTTGAGCAACGGTTTCAACGTGCCAGACCCATAGACCCGCACCAACGCCGTCACCATATCCTGCGCGGTCACGCGGCTGTCTTCGCCCAGCCCCGAATGGTCCACCAGCGCGGGTGCATCCATGCCCAGATTGGCCTTGGCCCACACGTTCATCTCTGCCGCAGACGCGCGCAGTGACGCGGGCGTGCCCGTGCGGTAAACCGTGGCGGACAGCCCCGCCATCTCTGCGATCAAGTTATTGGAATACTTCAACATATCGCGCAGGATATCGCGCAGCGACGCGCTGGAACGGGTCACCAGCACCTCGCCCTCGGGCAAGCTGGTGATCAACGCCATGTCGCGCAGACGGATGCCCTGTGCCCCCGCCAATGTCTTAAAGATATCGCCCGCATATAGCCCCGGCTTGCGCACCGGCAGCCAGCGCGACCCACCATTGCCCAAGGCNCTTTTCGCGACGCTCCAGTCATCGCGGGTGCCTGCGTCACGATAGGCAAAGACCGGCGCACTGCGGTCGCTGATCTCCATCGCGGCCATCGCCACGTCAGGGCGATAAGACCCCGACCGNCCGTCCATCAGCACCGAATAGCTGCCGTTCTCGCGCTTCCATTCAAAGTGGACGCGGTTAAAGTTCAGCGCCAGCCCNGACACAGCGGGGTTATAGCCCACATGATCCGGCTGATCCGCATCAATCAACGGGAAGACCGGCAGGCTGCGTTCGTAAATCTTCAACCCGCCTTTGACGCCGACAATGCCCGCCGCCTTGAGGTCATCGGCCATTTTGGCCAGCCCGTCCGTATCCAGCGTCGGATCGCCCCCGCCCACAAGGATCAGATCGCCCTGCACTTCGCCGTCCACAATGCCGCCGGTCGCCATGATGCGCGTCTGGAACTGATGCGCCGCGCCCANGGTATCCAGCGCGTAAAGCGCGGTAATCGCCTTGGTCACGCTCGCCGGGGGCATCCCGTCAAGCGGGCCGTTCTGTTCCAGCACCGCACCGGTTTCCGCATCCGCCAGACTAAAGGTCACAGCCCCGTTCAACCGCGCCTTGTCGATCAGCTCTTGCGCCGAGGGGATCGCCTGCCGGAACAAATCGTCCCCGCGCAAGACGGGGCGCAGCGATTCAGTTGGCGGTGCCGCAAAGGCCGCTGGAGCCGCAACAGCCGCCGCAGCGGTACTCAGAAACAAACGACGGGATAAAACAGTTTTCATGGGGCGACTTAAACCTGACAGGACAGAGCGACACAAGCGCTTGCAAATCACATTTTCATGGGCGGGGGCCCATGCTAACTGACAAGACATGCAACGCGTTATTTTGATCATGTTTGTCGCCATGTCACTGATTCCCGCAGGCGACAGCGCGGGCAAGATCCTGACCTCACAGCTTGGCGTGGCCCCCGTTTTTGTGGCGTGGTCGCGGTTTGCCATCGGGGCGCTGCTGCTGGTGCCCTTCGCCCCGCCGCAAACGCGCGCNCTGTTCGGCAACTGGCGCATCTGGGTCCGTGCCGCCATCNTGTGCGGCAGCATCACCTGCATCCAGACAGCACTGGTGACCGAGGACGTGGCCAATGTCTTTGCCGCCTTCTTTATCGGTCCGCTGCTCAGCTATGTGCTGGCCGCNCTCTTCCTGCGCGAGGCGATATCGCTTCAGCGCAGCGCGTTGATCGTGGCGGGGTTTCTGGGGGTGCTGGTCGTGGTCCGACCGGGGCTTGAACCCAGCGCGGGGCTGCTTTGGGCGCTGANCGNGGGGACGCTTTATGGCGTNTTCCTCACGATGTCGCGCTGGCTGTCGCATCTGGCCCCGCCCCTTGCGCTGACCTTCAGCCAGTTGGTGATCAGCGGGCTGCTGCTTTTGCCGCTGGGGCTGGTCTATTTCCCGCCNCTGTCCGGCCCTGTCCTGGGGCTAAGCCTNGCAAGCGCGCTGTGTTCGATGCTGGGCAACCTGCTTATGTTATACGCCTATTGCATGGCCCCTGCGACNAAGGTCGCACCGCTGGTGTATCTGCAACTGCTGTCCGCCGTGGGGCTGGGGTGGCTGGTGTTCGGCGCNTGGCCCGANGCNCTGACATGGGCCGGCATGGCGATGATCCTAGGGGCGGGTATCGCCTCTGCCAGATTGCGCTGACCATTTGCCCGCGGCCCGGATCGCGCTNGAGCTGACATCGACCATCGGGACGTTCACGAAACACCACGCGGGGGCCGGTGCCTGCCCCAAGAGCTGGCTTTGCCGCCCCGAAATCCGGTAGGGAGCATANAGCGTCGCGGCGTGGCTCATCCGTGCNGATATGCGCTGGCCGGGCCGTGCAAGCACCCCTAGGGGCACTGTCTCCATGATCTGCCGCCAGTCCTGCCANANGTGGAACTGCGCCAGATTATCCGCCCCCATCAGCCAGACGAAGCGCACACCGGGNTAGCGGGCCCGCAGCGCGGCAAGGGTTTGCGCGGTGTAGCGGGTGCCAAGATGGGCCTCGATATCGGTGACCTCGACCCGCGGGTGCTGCATCACCTCGCGCGCGCGNGNCANACGGGACGCCATCGGGGCCGGCCCATGCGNCTTGAGCGGATTGCCCGGGCTGACCATCCACCACACCCGATCCAGCCCGAAACGCTTGATCGCCTCNCGGGTGATATGGGCGTGCCCCTCGTGCGCCGGATCAAACGACCCGCCAAGCAGCCCGATCACCTGCCCCGGGGGCGCATATGGAAATGGATAACCCAACGAAAACGGCCCCCGATATACATCAGGGGCCGAAAGAAGGGCAGCAACGCCCCTTTGTCAATCGCGTTATCCGTGCGTTAATCGACGAANTTCTTGATCTCGCCGGATTTCAACCGCGCGAAATAGCTCTTCATCTCNCGNTTCACGATCGGCATCAGGAAGTACAGCGCCGTGATGTTCACAACCGCCATCGCAAAGATCATCGCATCAGAGAAGTCGATAACCGCGCCCAGATTGGCCGCTGCTCCCACGATGATGAACAGGCAGAAGATCACCTTGAACACGATCTCTTTGGTTTTGCCTTCACCGAACAGATAGGTCCACGCCTTCAGCCCGTAGTAGGACCAGCTGATCATGGTGGAGAAGGCGAACAGGATCACCGCCAGCGCCAGCACATAGGGGAACCAGCTGAACCCGGTCGCAAAGGCAGCCGATGTCAGNTGAACGCCGCTTGACCCGTCGATGGTCTGGATCGCGGTGCCTGCGTCATTCAGGATGAAGCGGCCCGTTTCGGGGTCCATCACCAGCACGCCAGAGATGGTGATCACCAGCGCGGTCATCGTACAGATGACAACGGTATCGATGAAGGGCTCCAACAGGGANACGACGCCTTCGGTCACCGGCTCTTTGGTGCGNACGGCAGAGTGTGCGATCGCNGCCGAGCCGACACCCGCCTCGTTCGAGAACGCCGCCCGTTTAAAGCCCTGGATCAGCGCGCCAACCAGACCGCCTGCAACCCCCAGACCNCTGAANGCGCCTTCAAAGATCTGGCCAAAGGCCCAACCGATCTTGTCGTATTCAACGATCAGGATGATCAGCGCGGCACCAACATAGATCACGCCCATCAGCGGCACGATTTTCTCGGTGACATTGGCGATGGATTTGATCCCGCCGACGATGACCGCAAAGACCACCGCGGCAAAGACGATGCCCGTGATCCAGCCAGGGTAGTCTCCGATGATACCGGACAGCTGCGCATGGGCCTGATTGGCCTGGAACATATTCCCGCCGCCCAAGGCACCACCGATGGTAAAGATCGAAAAGATCACCGCCAGCACCCCGCCCAAAGGCAGGCCGCGNTCCTTGAAGCCCTTTGTCATATAGTACATCGGACCACCGGAAACGGTGCCATCGGCGTATTCATTGCGGTATTTCACACCCAGCGTACATTCGGTGAACTTGGAGGCCATGCCCAGCAAACCCGCCAGGATCATCCAGAAGGTCGCCCCCGGACCGCCGATGCCCACGGCCACCGCGACGCCCGCGATATTGCCCAGACCGACAGTCCCCGACAGCGCCGTTGCAAGCGCCTGAAAGTGGCTCACCTCGCCCGCGTCATCGGGATCGGAATAATCNCCTTTGACCAGCGAGATCGCATGCCAGAACGCTTTGACCTGAATGAAGCCGAAATACAGCGTAAACACCGACGCCGCGACCACCAGCCACAGCACGATCCACGGGAAGTTGGTGCCGGGTAGCGACATAAAGATCAGATTGACGAACCAGCCCGTCGAACCNGCGAAGATATCATTGATGCGTTGATCCATGCCGACGGTTTCTTGNGCCGCGGCAACCATGGGCAAGNCAGAGACAGCAGCAGCCCCCGCACCCGTTGTCAGAAATTTTTTCATGATATGACCTTTCAAGGAATGATCGTCAGCGGCACGCGGGACGCCACGGCCAAGCGGCCGGTTACGCCGCCGAACATACGCTCTTTCAGGCCGCGCAGACCGACACGGCCCACCACGATCTGCTGTGCGCCGTGCTTCTTGGCCAGNTCGTCCAGAATATCGGCCACATCGCCGTGTTTCACGATGCCCTGAACGGTGACNCCNTCTTCGCTGACCTTCTTGACCGCCGGATCNACGATACGTTCGCGGGCCAGTGCCAGTTCCTCTTCGCGCCGNTTGTGGCGCTGGTCATTCTCTTCCGAGGTCTGGAAGCTGAATGGAGACCATTCAATCACGTAAACGAGCTTGAGCTCGCAATCGCCGATCAATTTGGCCTGTTTCGCTGCGAAATCCAAAGCGCGCGCCCCGGCTTCCCCCCCGTCCAGTCCAACAACAATAGTGGATGCTGTCATGTATTTGTCCCTTTGTGTATGACGCGGTCTTTTTGCGCCCGCGTTGTACCGGGGCGCTGAACGCACCCNGATTAGGCGAATATAAACGAGGTCCAAAATTTTTTTCGACTGAATTTCGCGTAAAANTNGGTCATTCGTCCCCAGTTCANCGCTNGAAAACGGTAAAAAGGGATAGTTATCGGAAAAACAGCCTTTGCCGCCCGCGCGATCCGCGCTTTGTGCGTCTTNCCCCTGCGCCTTGTGAATCGCCCGGNAACANNCGGGCTTCAAAACCGCGGCACAGGCCTTATATATTGAATGTTTGCTCTTGCCCGCCTGTGGCGATATTGCACGTTCCAAACCGTATTCAGCTTATCCGAGGATTCTCAATGGCCGCCTATCAATATGTCTATCACATGTCCGGTGTCTCAAAGACCTACCCGGGCGGCAAAAAGTGTTTCGACAACATTAACCTGAACTTCCTGCCCGGTGTGAAAATCGGTGTGGTCGGTGTCAACGGCGCGGGTAAATCCACGCTGATGAAGATCATGGCCGGCAAGGACAAGGATTACTCGGGCGAAGCATGGGTCGCNGAAGGGGCCAAGGTCGGCTACCTGGAACAGGAACCNTATCTGGACCCNGCCCTGACCGTGCGCGAAAATGTCATGCTGGGCGTGAAAGCCAAGAAGGACATTCTGGACCGCTACAACGAACTGGCGATGAACTATTCCGACGAGACNGCCGACGAAATGGCCGCCTTGCAGGATCAGATCGACGCGGAGAACCTCTGGGATCTCGACAGCCAGATCGACGTCTCGATGGAAGCCCTGCGCTGCCCGCCNGACGATGCCGATGTGACCAAACTGTCCGGTGGTGAAGCCCGCCGCGTGGCGCTGTGCAAGCTGCTGCTNGAAGCGCCCGAAATGCTGCTGCTTGACGAACCGACCAACCACCTGGACGCGGAAACCATCGCCTGGCTGCAACAGCACCTGATCGACTATAAGGGCACGATCCTGATCGTCACCCACGACCGGTANTTCCTNGATAACATCACCAGCTGGATNCTNGANCTCGACCGCGGCAATGGCATCCCCTACGAGGGGAACTATTCCAGCTGGATCGACCAGAAAGCCAAACGGCTTGAACAGGAAGCCCGCGAGGANAAGTCCAAGCAAAAGACNCTGTCGCGCGAATTGGAATGGATGCGTCAGGGGGCCAAGGCCCGTCAGGCGAAATCCAAAGCGCGGATCAAGTCCTATAACGAGATGGCCGACAGCTCGGAGCGCGAACGCCTGACCCGTGCCCAGATCGTTATCCCCAACGGTCCCCGTNTGGGCAACAAGGTGCTTGAGGTAGAGGGCCTGTCCAAAGCCATGGGCGACAAGCTGTTGATCGAAAAGCTGGACTTCTCTCTGCCGCCNGGCGGGATCGTNGGCGTGATCGGCCCCAACGGCGCGGGTAAATCAACCCTGTTCAAGATGATAACTGGCCACGAACAACCCGATACCGGCACGATCGAACTCGGAAATACCGTTGATCTGTCCTATGTTGACCAGTCGCGCGATGACCTGAACCCTGATGACAACGTCTGGCAGGCCATTTCGGGCGGGGCCGAGATCATCAAGCTTGGCGATGCCGAAGTGAACTCCCGCGCCTATTGCGGTGCNTTCAACTTCAAGGGCGGTGACCAGCAGAAGAAAGTCGGCCTGCTGTCGGGCGGTGAACGCAACCGTGTGCANATGGCACGTCTGCTGAAAGAAGGCGGCAACGTNCTGCTGCTCGATGAACCTACCAACGATCTGGACGTTGAAACNCTGCGCGCGCTCGAAGACGCGCTGGTCGATTTCGCGGGNTGCGCCGTGGTCATCTCGCACGACCGTTTCTTCCTNGACCGGATTTGTACGCACATCCTCGCCTTTGAAGGCGACGCGCATGTTGAATGGTTCGAAGGCGGCTTCTCTGACTACGAAGAGGACAAGAAGCGTCGTCTGGGCGAAGACGCCATGGAACCCAAGCGCATGAAGCACAAGAAATTCTCGCGCTGATCTAAGCGAAAGCTTCAAGAAAAAGGCCCCCGCAGGAAACTGCGGGGGCCTTTTTATGTGTCGGTCAACGCGCCGCAGCGACGCGGCACGGGTGTGCCGTTACAGCCCGTCGGCCAGTTCCGTATAGCCATCGGTGCGGTCGGTGCTGGTGCTGTCGGGCACNGTTTCACGGCCCAGAAAATCGCGCAGCGTGTTGCAGGCAGACAGCCCCGACCACAGCCGCTGGTTCGACACCAGCTTCACCGTGACATCGGCGCTGAAATCCCCACCGATACGTGCGGCGGTGCCATCATGNGACAGGATGTCTTCGATGTCTTTCTGTATNTCTTCGGGCTTGATCCGGTGGCGGCCCATCACGGTGCCCACGATNATCCCCTCGCCCGCATAGCCCATAAAGCATTTCTCATGGGCCAGCGCCGCGACCGTGGCCTGCGCGACCAAGCCCATCTGGCGACAGAACTCAGCCGGGCTTGCGGTCTCGAAGATATTGCGGATTTGCGGCAGTTTGACCGCAAAAAGGCTCATGGCATAGCAGCCTTCGGGCAGACGCAGCATGTGGTTTTCGAACCCGTGCAGATCGTCGACGCCGACAACGTTCAGATCAAAGCTTTCCTCGACCCGTACCTTCATCAGGCCCGACAGCTCCGCCAGCGTATGCGCGGCCTCGCGTTCACGCCGCAGGCTGTCGCTGAGCATGCCCGCCATGTTGATACGCGCGCCCAACTCGATCCCGTTCAAGGGCTTGAAGATGAAATCCGTCGCCCCGGCGCGGAAGGCGGTGTCCATCAGGTCATGTTTCCGGCTGCCGGTGATCATGATGATCGGCGCACTTTTATAGGCCTGCATATTGCGGATGTCGTCACATAGGGTGATCCCGTCAACGCCGGGCAGCATGATATCCAGCAAGAAGCAGTCAAAGCTTGCCCCGTGTTCGTCGATCTTGGCCAACCCATCCTCGGCCGAGTCTGCACAGACCAGATCGAACCCCAGCGACGGCGTCAGACAGTCGCGCAACAGGTCAAGAATGGTGGGATCGTCATCTACGGCTAGGATTTTCATACGGTGGCTCACTCGTTGTCGTGTCGGCAGAAGGGGGACTGGTTAAATTCTCTTATGGCTCGGAGCAAAATCGCAAATGAATCTGTCAGCAGTTAGGCAATTTCGGCCAATCCGTTAACCCTTTGTCCCGCTGCCTCTGCCAATGCGCGTTAGGGTTTCACCTTGCCTCTCCGAAGAATAAGGCGCAAATGTGCCGGAATCAGCAAGGATCGGCCTGTTTTTCAAGGCCCATTGACAGCCCCTTGCGCGAATCCCCACGACCTGCCATATCCGAATGGCTAACGTTATTCTTTTTCGACCAACTGTCTCCCTCATACGGCGTTCAGACTTCGATCCAGACCGACAACGCCAAGCCATCGCACGACGCGGATGGCATACTAGAGGAGACTACGGATATGGCCACTGGCACCGTAAAATGGTTCAACACAACAAAAGGCTTCGGCTTTATCGCACCCGATGGCGGCAGCAAAGATGTATTCGTACACATCTCCGCTGTTGAGCGCGCAGGCCTGACCGGTCTGGCCGACAACCAGAAAGTGACATTCGACATCGAAGCTGGCCGTGACGGCCGCGAATCCGCGTCGAACATCGCACTGGCATAAGCCATGCAGGGCCTTAGGCCCGCAGGATGAATTTGCCGGCTGACCCTCACGGGACAGCCGGTTTTTTTATGTCCTCAGGGTTGCCAAACACAACCCAAGGGGCAAAATACCGTCATCACATCCTAAAGGAGCCCCCCATGCGCCGCCGTCAGTTTATCGCAGGTTCTTTGGCCGCCCTCGCCTTTCCCCACGCGCTTTTCGCCGCGGGTGCCGCCTATGACCCCACGCCGCAAATGGTGTCGATCAAACCACAATATGCCGTGGGCGAGCTGCTGATCCTGCCCCGCAGCCACTACCTGTATCTGGTGACCGCCCCCGGTCAGGCCATGCGATACGGTGTGGGCGTCGGCAAGGCGGGGCTGGAGTTTACCGGCACCGCGACGATCGACGTCAAAAAGGAATGGCCCACCTGGCGCCCCACGGACGAGATGATCGAACGGGAACCCAAGACCTATGCGCGGTTCATCGGCAATACCGATGCGCAACCTGGTGGCCCGTCCAATCCGCTGGGGGCGCGCGCGCTCTATCTGTTCCAGAACGGCCGCGATACATATTTCCGCATCCACGGCACCACCCAACCCAGCAGCATCGGGCGCTCTGTCTCGAACGGGTGTATCCGCATGCTGAACGATCACGTCAAAGACCTGTACCAACGTGTGCCCATCGGCACCAAGGTCACGGTGCTTTAACGCCGCTGAATTTACCCACCACACAAAAGGGGCTGGCATCGCTGCCAGCCCCTTCGCATTTCTGCACTGTGTCGGGGACGTGTCCCCTTAGTTCAGCGCGCCTTAGTTCAAGGCTTTGTCGGTGATCGCATGGGTCCATGCGCCCGACGGCTCTACCGTGATGACGGGGTCCGACCCACCGGACAGCAGCGATTGCACGGTCCGCTCGTAATCCGCCTCGTCCAGCGCACCGTTGCTGCCTGCGGTCAGCTTGGCCACTTCGCCCATCATGCGTTTCTGATGCTCTTCGGTTTGCGCACCGGAGGCATCGTTGTCCAACACGATTTCCGCCGCTTCATCGGGGTTTTCCTCGGCGTATTTCCAGCCCTTCATAGAGGCCCGCACAAAGCGCACCATCTTGTCCTCGAAGGCCGGATCGGCAAGGTTCTCTTCCAGCGCGTAAAGCCCGTCTTCCAATGTGGCAACGCCCTGCTCTTCGTATTTGAACACGTTCAGATCATCCGGCGTCAGACCTGCGTCGATCACCTGCCAGTATTCATTATAGGTCATGGTCGACACGCAGGCGGCCTGATTTTGCAGCAGCGGATCCACGTTAAAGCCTTGTTTCAGCACGGTCACACCATCCTCACCGCCTTCGGTTGGCAGCTCAAGTTTGCTCATCCAGCTGAGGAAGGGGAATTCGTTGCCAAAGAACCAGACGCCCAACGTCTTGCCCTTGAAGTCATCCGTGGTCTCGATCCCGGCATCCTTGCGGCAGGTCAGCATCATGCCCGAGGATTTGAACGGCTGCGCGATGTTCACCATCGGCAGGCCCTTCTCGCGCGCGGCCAAAGCGGCGGGCATCCATTCAACGGCGACATCGGCACCACCACCGGCCAGCACCTGTGTCGGCGCAATGTCCGGACCGCCCGGCTTGATCGTGACGTTCAGGTCTTCTTCGTCATAGAACCCTTTGTCCTGCGCCACATAATAGCCCGCGAACTGCGCCTGCGTGACCCACTTCAGCTGAAGCGTCACATCATCCGCCGCTTGGGCCATGGTCCCCATCAGGCCCACAGCGGCCCCGGCGACATATGTTGATAGTTTTTTCATTTTTATATCTCCCTCTTGGTTGGTTGGTCGTCTTGGTTAGTTCCGCGTTAGTTCCGCTGGCTCGGGTGCCAAAAGGTCACCCGCCGTTCAAACAATGACATCGCGCCGTAGAATGCGGACCCGGCAATCGCCGCGACAACAATCTCGGCCCAGACCAGATCAAGCGCAAGCTGGCCCACCGAGGTAGAGATCCGAAACCCCATCCCCCGCACAGGAGAGCCGAAAAATTCAGCAACAATCGCCCCGATCAAGGCAAGGGTCGTGCCGATCTTCAGCCCATTGAACACGAAAGGCATCGCGGCAGGCAAGCGCAGCTTGAACAGCGTCGCCCAATAGCTGGCCGCATAGGTCCGCATCAGATCGCGCTGCATGGCGTCGGTGGCCTGCAAGCCCTGCACCGTGTTCACCAGCATCGGAAAGAACACCATGACCACGACCACGGCGGCCTTGGACTGCCAGTCAAAGCCGAACCACATCACCAGAATCGGGGCCATCCCGATCACGGGCAGCGCGGCCACAAAGTTCCCCACCGGCAAAAGCCCCCGTTGCAAGAAGGGGAAACGGTCAATCGCAACGGCGATCAAAAAAGCCGCACCACAGCCCAGCACATAGCCCGATAACGCGCCCTTCAGCACCGTCTGCACGAAATCCACCCACAGGATATCAAGCGATGACACCAGCCGCAGGGCAATCAGCGACGGTGCAGGCAGCAAGACCTGCGAAATCTCGAGCCCGCGCACAATGCCTTCCCAGACAGCGATCAGCGTCGCGCCAAAAACCAAGGGCGCTGCAAGGGACACCCAGCGGGCCGGCCGCAATCGCGCCAACCGGATGTTGACCCACATGCCAAAGGCCCAGGCCACTGCGACAAAAACCAGCCAGATCATCGCGCCATCCCCATCCGTTTCAATGTCACACGCTGGATCAAGCCGATGATCCCCACCAGCAACGCTGCCAGGGCCGCCGCCATGATCAATGCGCTCCAGATCTGGATCGTCTGGCCATAGTAGCTGCCAGCCAACAACCGCGCCCCCAGACCCGCCACGGCACCCGTTGGCAGCTCACCAATGATGGCCCCCACAAGCGACGCAGCCATCGCGATCTTTAGCGAGGTAAAGAAATACGGCATCGACGCAGGCAACCGCAGCTTCCAGAAGGTCTGGCCCGCACTCGCATGCCAGGTGCGCATCTGGTCCAGCTGCATCTGGTCAGGGCTGCGCAACCCTTTCACCATGCCGACAACGACGGGGAAGAACGACAGATACATGCTGATCATCGCTTTCGGCAGCAGCCCCGACACGCCCACGGCGTTCAGAACCACGATGATCATCGGCGCAATCGCCAGAATGGGAATGGTCTGGCTGGCGATCACCCAAGGCATCACCGACATATCCATCACCCGGTTGAACACGATCCCCACCGCCAGCAAGACGCCCAGCAAGGTGCCCATGCCAAAGCCCAGCAGGGTCGCGCTGAGCGTGATCCAGGAATGATAGACCAAGGACCGCTTCGACGTGACTTTCTTCATCACGGTCGTGTCCCAGATCTCTGACGCGACCTGATGCGGCGCGGGCAGTTTTGGCTTTTTCTGCGCCCAGGTATCCGCGACCAGTGTCGTGGCGGTCACCGTCTCTCCCGACCGTGTGGCCTTGTCATAGGTCCAGTCCGCATTCAGCCAGACCGCCGCCGCATACCAAAGCGCAAACAAGACCCCGACCACAGTCAGAACAGGCAAGAAGCTCGACCTCATCGCGCGCCCCCCTGCTTCCAGATGGTCCGAAAATCCTCCCCGAAGGGCCGGGCTGCAGCAGGCGCGCGATCAATCATCCGCATGCCCTGCCCGCAATCCTTCCCGCACCCGATGCGCGATCTCCAGAAACTCGGGCGTTTCGCGAATGTCCAGGGGGCGCTCTTTCGGCAAAGGGCTGTCGATGACATCCGCAATCCGTCCGGGACGCGGGCTCATTACCACGATCTTGGTGCTCAGATACACCGCCTCCGGGATCGAGTGGGTGACAAAAGCAATCGTCTTTTCGGTGCGCGCCCACAGGCGCAACAGCTGTTCATTCAAATGGTCGCGCACGATCTCGTCCAGCGCGCCAAAGGGTTCATCCATCAGCAAGATATCCGCATCAAACGCCAGCGCCCGCGCGATCGAGGCCCGCTGCTGCATCCCACCCGATAGCTGCCAAGGGAACTTGCGCTCGAACCCTGCCAGCTCCACCAGCTCCAACACTTGGCGAACCCGCGCCGCCTGATCCGCCTTGGAATACCCCATGATTTCAAGCGGCAGCCGGATATTACCGCCAATCGTCCGCCAGGGATAAAGCCCCGCCGCCTGAAACACATAGCCATAGGCCCGCGCCCGCCGTGCCTCGGCAGCACTGACGCCATTCACCGTGATCTCGCCCCCCGTGGGCTGCTCCAGGTCCGCCATACAGCGCAGGAACGTCGTCTTGCCGCAGCCCGACGGCCCGATAAAGCTAACGAAATCGCCTTTCTCGATATCAAGCGACACGTCTTTCAGCGCATGCACAGGGCCGTCGTTGGTTTCAAATGTCAGGGATAGATTCTGGGCCGAGATCACGGGCGCGGTGCTCATAAGCTGCGTCCCTCTTCTGCCGTACAACGTGCTCGCATCTATGCTGGCCTCTTTCTTCTTCAGGGCAGCGCGGCGCAACCGCCGCGCTGCGTTGATAGTCCCGCGTTTAAATCCCCGCAGGGATGTTCAGCGGATCGCGTTTGATCAGTTTCGGCGCAGTCAACTCTTTCCACTTGCTCAGCGCAAGGTTGGCCGACGGGAAAGCAGGCCGCGGCACAAAGCGCCCGCGTCCGGGGTTGGGCTGCGAGTTCTGCCCCCAGGCCCAGATGACCTCGCCCCGGCTTAAGGTGTAGCGCGCCTGTGCCTTGACCTCGAAGCCTTCAAAGACGTTGTAATCCAGAATGGAGTGGTGGTTCGCCGTCGAAATCGTCTTGCTGATCTTGGGATCCCACACCACGATATCCGCGTCGGCGCCTTCGACAATCGCGCCCTTGCGCGGGTAGATGTTCAGAATCTTCGCCACATTGGTCGAGGTGGCAGCGACGAATTCATTGGGCGTCAGACGGCCCGTTTCGACCCCTTCGGTCCAGAGCACCGCCAGACGTTCCTCCAACCCGTTGGACCCATTGGGGATGATGCGAAAATCATCGCGGCCCGCGCGTTTCTGCTCGGTCGAAAACGCGGCGTGATCCGTGGCAACCACCTGCAGCGATCCCGACTGCAAGCCCGCCCATAGACTGTCCTGATGGTCCTTGGACCGGAAGGGCGGCGACATGACACGGCGTGCGGCGTGATCCCAATCGGTGTTGAAATACTCGCTCTCGTCCAGGGTCAGGAACTGGATCAGCGGCTCGCCATAGACCCGCATCCCCTTTGCCGCGCACGGCGGATCGCTTCTTGGGTCTGCTCGCACGAGACATGCACGATATAAAGCGGCACGCCGGCGGCATCGGCAATGGTGATCGCGCGGTTGGCGGCTTCGCCTTCCAGCTCGGGCGGGCGGGAATAGGCGTGACCCTCCGGCCCCGTGATCCCCTGATTGAAATACTTCTCCTGCAAGGCCGCAACCAGATCGCCGTTTTCGGCATGCACCATCGGCAGCGCACCCAGTTCGGCACAGCGCTGGAAGGATGCGAACATCTCGTCATCCTCGACCATCAAGGCCCCTTTATAGGCCATAAAGTGTTTGAACGAATTCACCCCCATGTCGACGGCGTCTTTCATCTCGTCAAAGACATTCTCGTTCCAGCCGGTAATCGCCATGTGATAGCCGACATCCGAACAGATCTGAGGCGCGGATTTGCGGTGCCATTCGTTGATCGCGTTCTTGATCGACCCGTCCGCCCCGGGCAGACAGAAATCGACGATCATCGTGGTCCCGCCCACGGCCGCGGCCCAGGTGCCTGTCTCGAATGTCTCGGCCGCTGTGGTGCCCATAAAGGGCATCTCAAGATGGGTATGCGGATCGATCCCGCCGGGGATGACATAGGCCCCTTCGGCGTCGATATATTCGTCACCTATCAGATCCTCGCCGATCTGCTTGATGATCTCGCCCTCGATCAACACGTCTGCTTTCCAGGTGCGATCCGCCGTGCAGACCATGCCGCCCTTGATAACCTTGCTCATCTTTCCTCTCCCCTATCTGTCTTCCAAATGGTCCAAATCCCGGGGGTCTGGGGGCTGGCCCCCAGGGCGCGCCCCCAGACCCCCGACGGGTTCAGCCCACAATCTCTGCCGTTTCCAGCACCGCATGCAGCAAAACATCGGCACCGGCCTTGGCCCATTCCTTGGTGATCTCTTCGGCCTCGTTATGGCTCAGCCCATCCACGCAGGGGCACATGACCATTGCGGTCGGGGCCACCCCGTTGATCCAGCAGGCATCGTGACCCGCCCCCGAGATGACGTCCATATGGCTATACCCCAACCGCTCTGCCGCGGAACGGATGGCCGAGACGCAGCCTTCGTCAAAGGCGACGGGATCAAAGCCACCGACCTTTTCGAAAGCGACCTCAAGCCCCATGTCATCGGCGATCTTCTGACCCTCAACGCGCAGGCGTTTTTCCATATCCTCGATCACGCTCAGATCGGGCGACCGGAAATCGACGGTAAAGATCACCTGCCCCGGGATCACGTTGCGCGAGTTCGGGTAAACCTCGATATGCCCCGCGGCACCCACCGCATGCGGCGCGTGCGACCATGCGATCTGGTCCACCGCTTCAAGCATACGCGCCATGCCGAGGCCGGCGTTCTTGCGCATCGGCATCGGTGTTGATCCGGTATGCGCATCCTTGCCGGTCACGGTGACTTGGGTCCACGACAGCCCCTGCCCGTGGGTCACGACGCCGATGTCCTTGCCTTCGGCCTCCAGGATCGGGCCCTGTTCGATGTGCAGTTCGAAGAAAGCATGCATCTTGCGCGCGCCGACCTCTTCGTCGCCCTGCCAGCCGATCCGCTTGAGCTCGTCGCCAAAGCGCAAGCCCTCGGCATCGGTCTTGGCATAGGCCCATTCTTGCGTGTGGATGCCGGCAAAGACACCGGACGACAGCATGGCGGGCGCATAGCGGGTGCCCTCTTCGTTGGTCCAGTTGGTCACGACCACGGGGTGTTTCGTCTTGATCCCCAGGTCATTCATCGTGCGCAGCAATTCCAACCCGCCAAGCACGCCTAATACGCCGTCATATCTCCCGCCCGTGGGCTGCGTATCCAGATGCGACCCGACATAGACGGGCAACGCATCGGGGTCGGTGCCGTCGCGCTGTGCGAACATATTGCCCATCGTATCAAGGCCCATGGTGCAGCCCGCCTCCTCGCACCATTTCTGGAACAGGGCGCGACCTTCGGCGTCTTCGTCGGTCAGCGTCTGGCGGTTGTTACCCCCCGCCACACCGGGGCCGATCTTGGCCATCTCCATCAGACTGTCCCACAAACGATCCGGGTTGATCTTCAGGTTTTCACCGGGCGCGGCCATAGCGGTTTCCTTTGCGTTTTCTACCTTGTGCAAGGCGTAAATTTTTACCATTTGGTAAATCCACGATTGCGGCTAGGGTTAAGTCTGTCAAGAAATGCTTTCCCTTGGGGCCACCCGTCTTAAGCGGGTGCCGCATTTTCAGGCACTTACACCGAAAGGGACCGCGCCATGCCCGAGACACCCACCAAGAAAAAGCCCAGCCGAATCCAAAGGCGCAACCGCCGTGTGATCCTGGATGCGGCGCTTGATGTGTTTTCAACCTACGGGTTTCGCGGGGCCACGCTGGATCAGATCGCCAGCGAGGCGGGGCTGAGCAAACCGAATATATTGTATTATTTCAGCGGGAAGGAAGAAATCCACACGACCCTGCTGAGCCAGCTGATGGAGACATGGCTCGACCCGCTGGTCGAGTTGGACGCCGATGGTGACCCGCGCACAGAGCTGTTGGATTATGTGCAGCGCAAACTGGATATGGCGCGGGATCTGCCCCGTGAAAGCCGCTTGTTTGCTGGTGAAATTTTACGCGGCGCGCCCCATATGGAGCCGCGTTTGCAAAGCGATCTGAAACCGCTGTTCGACGAGAAATGCGCCGTTATTTCCGATTGGATGGCGGCGGGAAAGATCGCGCGGATGGACCCGCGCCATCTGATTTTCTCGATCTGGTCCACCACGCAGCACTATGCCGATTTCGCGCCGCAAGTCGCGCTGCTGCTGGACAGCGATGCCGATCAGCACCAGCAGGCGTCGGACCATCTGCGACTGATGTTCTCGACGTTGTTGACCCCCGCCGCGCCTCAACAGTAGCGGCGGGGGCAAAGGTCACTCGGCCGCAGTGGCGGAGGGGTTGTTGGGGTGCGTCGTCCAGTTTGCGTAATTCGGATCGACGGGCTTGCCCGTGCGCGGGTCCGTGGTGCCGGGGGCCAGCTCCACCATCGAGATACAATCCTCGACCGGGCAAACATTGACGCAGAGGTTGCACGCCACACATTCGTCGTCGATCACGCTGAAGGTGCGATCTTCGGACATGGCAATCGCCTGATGCGAGGTGTCTTCGCAGGCGGCAAAGCAGCGCCCGCACGAGATACATATATCCTGATCGATCTTGGCCTTGGCGACATAGTTCAGGTTCAGCTGGTTCCAGTCGGTCACATTCGGCACCGCACGGCGCACCAGTTGATCGACCGAGGTCATCCCCTTGTCGTCCATATATTCCGACAGGCCCGAGATCATCTCTTGCACAACCTTGAAACCATAGGTCATCGCCGCCGTGCAGACCTGCACATTGCCTGCGCCAAGGGCCAGAAACTCTGCCGCGTCGCGCCATGTGGTCACGCCGCCGATGCCGCTGATCGGCATATCCGCCGTCTCGGGGTTGCGCGCGATTTCCGCCACCATGTTCAAGGCAATCGGCTTTACCGCCGGGCCGCAATAGCCGCCGTGGGTGCCTTTTCCGTCGATCATCGGTTCAGGCGCGAACAGGTCCAGATCAACCGAGGTGATGGAGTTGATCGTGTTGATCAGGCTCACCGCATCCGCGCCGCCGCGTTTGGCGGCCTCGGCGGGGTAGAGCACATTCGTGATGTTCGGCGTCAGCTTCACGATCACCGGCATGCGCGTGTATTGCTTGCACCAGCGGGTGACCATTTCAATGTATTCCGGCACCTGCCCCACGGCCGATCCCATGCCACGTTCCGCCATGCCATGTGGGCAGCCGAAGTTCAGCTCGATCCCGTCGGCACCGGTTTCCTCCACATGCGGCAGGATCGCTTTCCACGCCTCTTCCTCGCACGGGACCATGATTGACGCGATCAAAGCGCGGTCAGGGTAATCCCGTTTCACCGCTTTCATCTCGCGCAGGTTCACCTCCAGCGGGCGATCGGTGATCAGCTCGATGTTGTTGAGCCCCAACAGTCGCCGGTCTGCGCCATAGATCGCGCCATAGCGCGGGCCGTTGACGTTGACGACGGGCGGGCCCTCCATACCGAGTGTTTTCCACACCACCCCGCCCCAGCCAGCCTCGTAGGCGCGGCGGACGTTGTATTCCTTGTCCGTGGGTGGCGCGGATGCCAGCCAGAACGGGTTGGGGCTTTTGATGCCCACGAAGTCGCTTCTTAGATCAGCCATTTGCGTTCTCCTGTAGGGGCTTAGCCCATCAATACCATGTGAATGTCCATCGCCGCGTCGCGCCCTTCGGCGACAGCGGTCACGGTCAGGTCATCGCCGCCGCTCGCACAATCACCACCGGCCCAGACCCCGTCGACACTGGTGCGTCCGGTGCCATCCACCTTGATCTTGCGCGCCTCCAGCGTGGGCAGCGCGTCACCTTGAAGGGTCTGGCCGATGGCCTTGAACACTTGATCCGCAGCAAGGCGCAGGGTTTGGCCCGTGCCATTCATCTGGTCGTCGACATATTCGAACTCGATCTCGCGCACCGCACCGTTGCCGATCACGGCGACCGGCGTGGCATGGGTCACGATCCGCACGCCCTTGGAGGCCGCGAGATCCTGTTCGAACACGCTTGCGTTCATCCGGTCGCGCCCGCGACGATAGACCAGCGTCACATTGAGCGCGCCCAGCAGTTTCGCCTGAATGGCGGCATCGATCGCGGTCATCCCGCCGCCGATCACCACCACGTCACGACCGATCGGGACCGCAGCCACATCGCTCGCCTGACGCAGGTGAGAGATGAAATCGACCGCATCGAGCACGCCGGTCTTGTCCTCGCCCTCGGCCCCCAAGGCGTTCACACCGCCAAGGCCCATACCAAGGAACACGGCGTCATAGTCGGCCCGCAAACTGTCCAGCGTCATCGCCGCCCCAAGGGCTGCGTTGTTCTGCACGGTGATGCCGCCGATCTTGAGCAGCCAGTCCACCTCTGCCTGCGCGAAGCCGTCGGGTGTCTTNTAGGTNGCGATCCCGTATTCNTTCAGACCGCCGGGCTTGGGCCGCGCGTCAAANACGGTGACATCATGCCCCATCATCGCCAAACGGTGCGCACAAGACAGCCCCGCCGGACCTGCNCCNACNACGGCCACGCGCTTGCCCGTCGAGGCCGCGCGTTCAAACGGATGCGCGCCCTGTGCTTGCAGATGGTCGGTGGCATAGCGCTGAAGCTCGCCGATCTTGACCGGCTTGCCCTCGGCCACTTCGCGCACACAGGCCTGNTCACAAAGCTGTTCGGTCGGGCAAACGCGGGCNCACATNCCGCCCATGATATTCTGGCTCAGGATCGTTTTGGCGGCGGCATCGGGTGTGCCCGTGGCGATCTGCCGGATNAAGAGCGGAATATCGATATCNGTCGGGCAGGCCGTGATGCACGGCGCGTCGTGACAGAAGTAGCATCGGTCCGCCGCGACAAGCGCTTCNTGCACATCCAGTGGCGGGTGCAAATCGGAAAACTGCGCGGCATAGGCGTCGGCGTCCAGCCGTCCGGCAGCCACCCCCGGTTCAAAGATTTTCTGCGACATTTTTTTATCCCTGCTGTCACTATTTATGCTGAAACGCTCCCACGGAATGATTTTTTTATCAACTGGTAAAATTATTTCATAACTGTGAAATTTCTTGCGCAAATGCCCGCCGGTTACGCGTTTCGGGGCAAAAACTCTTGATTTTGTCCTATTTGGCGCCAAAGTCAGAGGTGCGACGCGAAAGACTTTCGACCCCTCAGCCCTCNGGCGCTGGTGCGATCAAGTTCTGACCGAGCCACGCTGCCGCATAATGTGGGCAGGACAAACACGAGGAGAAACGGGGCATGGCGACTGGCACCGTAAAATGGTTCAATACCACAAAGGGATACGGCTTTATCGCGCCTGATGGTGGCGGCAAAGATATCTTTGTTCACATCTCGGCGGTTGAACGCGCTGGCCTGACCGGGCTTGCCGANAACCAGAAGGTGACATTCGACGTAGAAGCGGGCCGTGANGGCCGCGAAAGCGCCGCGAATATCGCATTGGCCTAACCGGCCCAAAACCGGTTCATNATATTTTTGACGACGGGCGCTTCGGTGCCCGTTTTTTGTGCAAAACTACTCGTTTTCGTTGATCTGATCGATCAGCGTCAGCACTTTCGGACCCAAAGCATCAACGATTCTCGTGACGCCTTGCGCGTTCGGATGCACCCCGTCGGCCTGGAAAAACCCGCGTGCCTGCGCCAGATCTGGCGTCTCGCCATTGTCGGACAGGCCGTCGAAGAAGCTGCCCATCAGGCTCGCGTCATATTGCGCGGCAAGATCGGGATAGATGCTGTCAAAGGCGGTTTTATAGTCNGGGCCAAAGTTGCCCGGCGCGGTCATGCCGACCAGCAGCACTTCTACCTCGGCGTCTTGGGCGGCCTTCATGATTCCATCCAGATTGGCGCGGCTGACCGCGGGGTCGATCCCGCGCAACAGGTCATTCCCACCCANGGTCACGATCATGCCATCGACCTCGGGCGTCATGGTCCAGGCGACCCGCGCCANCCCGCCAGCGGTCGTATCCCCCGACACACCGGCGTTGATCACCGTCACATCCGCACCGTTCTGATCCAGCCANTTTTGCAACTGTGGCACGAACCCGTCCTCGGCGGGCAGGCCGTAGCCCTGCGTCAGACTGTCGCCCAATGCCGCAATAACAAGCGGTTCCGCCNGTGCGGGGCCTGATANTACCAGAACAAGTGCCGTCGTAACCTTGCGCATCATGGTCGAACCTCCATATCCAACAGGGACCGTATTTCAAAAGGCAGCCCTATGACCGACCCGGTGTTCCAGCTTCAAGATGCATCCCTGAAACTGAATGGCAACGCCGGAAAGGTCGANATCCTACATGGGATCACCCTGGACGTCGCACAAGGAGAGACGGTCGCCTTTACCGGCCCGTCGGGGTCGGGCAAGTCGTCGCTGCTGATGGTCATGGGCGGGCTGGAGCGTGCGACCGGCGGATCGGTGCGCGCCTTGGGCGAAGACCTGAGCACCCTGTCCGAAGATGGNCTGGCCAAATTNCGCCGCGGGCGGATGGGCATCGTGTTCCAGTCCTTCCACCTCATCCCCACCATGACCGCGCTGGAAAACGTCGCCACCCCGCTGGAACTGAACGGCGTCGCTGACGCCTTTGACCGGGCNGAGGCGGAATTGCACGCGGTGGGTCTGGGGCANCGGCTNAACCACTATCCCGCNCAGATGTCGGGCGGCGAACAGCAGCGGGTTGCNTTGGCCCGCGCCTCTGCCCCGCGTCCGGCGATCCTTTTGGCGGATGAGCCGACAGGGAACCTCGACAGTACCAATGGTGCCGCGATCATGGAGCTGTTGTTTGATCTGCGNGAAAAACATGGCGCGACTTTGGTNTTGGTGACCCACGCCGATGAATTGGCCGCGCGCTGTGANCGGNTCGTCACCCTGACCGACGGGCGGATCGTCAGCGGGACGGGCGCATGAGCCTGCGTCTGGCCANCNGCTTTGCCCGCCGCGAGATGCGCGGGGGGCTGCGGGGGTTCCGTCTGTTTCTGGCCTGCCTCGCTCTTGGCGTCGCGGCAATCGCTGCCGTCGGCTCTGTCCGCTCNGCGATCGAGGGCGGCTTGCAACGCGAAGGTGCGGCCCTGCTTGGTGGCGCGGCCGAGATTGATTTCACCTATCGTTTCGCCACCGATGACGAACGCGACTGGATCGANAGCCANGCCAGCGCNGTGTCNGAGGTTGTCGAGTTCCGGTCCATGGCTGTCGCGGGTGACGGGGCCGCCGCTGACCGTGCGCTGACGCAGGTGAANGCGGTNGATGATCTTTATCCGCTGGTGGGCGAGATGGTGCTGGAACCGGCGATGCCGCTTGAACAGGCGCTTGGGCTGGAAAACGGCCTGTCCGGCGCGGTGATGGAGCGCGCCTTGTCAGACCGTCTGGGCCTGTCCCCCGGCGACACCTTCAANCTTGGCGTCAAGGAATTCCGCCTCTCCGCCCTGATCGTGCGCGAACCCGACAGTGCCGCCAGCGGCTTTGCCCTTGGGCCCCGCACCCTGCTCCGGACCGAGGCGNTGNACGGGGCCGGCCTGCTGGCGGAAGGGACGCTGTTCAACTCCAAATACCGGATGCTGCTGCCNGCCGATACCGACCTTGATCAACTGCGCTCTGCCGCCCGTGCGCGGTTCGAAAACAGCGGGATGCGCTGGACCGATGCGCGCAACGGGGCACCGGGGGTGTCGCGCTTTGTNGAACGGTTGACNGCGTTTCTGATCCTTGTGGGCCTNTCCGGTCTGGCTGTGGGCGGNGTGGGCGTATCGGCTGCGGTCCGATCTTACCTCACCGGCAAGACCGANGTNATCGCCGTGCTCCGCGCGCTAGGGGCAGACCGCGCGACGATCTTCCAGACATANTTCATGCAGATCGGTGCCCTATCGCTTCTGGGCGTNGCCATCGGCGTGGTGCTTGGGGCGGTGGCCCCGCTGGTCTTTGCGCCGCTGATCTCTGCGCGGCTGCCGATCCCTGCGGCCTTTGCCATCTATCCGGCACCCTTGGCCGAGGCAGCGATTTACGGGNTGCTGACNGCCTTTGCCTTCACGCTGTGGCCGCTGGCCCGCAGCGAGAACATCCGCGCGGCGACCCTGTTTCGCGATGCATGGGACGGGGCCGCGCGTTTTCCGGCGCCGCGCTATGTGGCGATTATCGTGATGACTGTGGCGCTGCTGGTCGCGCTGGCGGGGTGGTTCAANGGCAGTTGGTGGCTGACGCTCTGGACNTTGGGCGGCATCGCAGGCGCNCTCGGGATNCTCACGCTGGCGGCGCTGCTGGTGCGGTTCCTCGCACAACGCGCCGCGGTTCTGGCACGNGGGCGACCGCGGCTGCGTTGGGCCTTGGCCGCGATTGGCGGCAGTGGCGAAGGTGCCGGGGCCGTGGTGCTCTCGCTGGGGCTCGGCCTGTCGGTGCTGGCCGCCGTGGGGCAGATCGACGGCAACCTGCGGCAGGCGATCTCGGGCAACCTGCCCGATGTGGCCCCGTCGTATTTCTTTGTCGACATCCAGAAAGACCAGATCGACGGCTATACCAAACGGCTGACCGACGACCCCGCGGTGCGCCGCATCGACAGCGCGCCNATGCTGCGCGGCGTCGTGACCCAGATCAACGGCAGNCCCGCCAAAGAGGNCGCGGGCGATCACTGGGTGGTGCGCGGCGACCGCGGGCTAACCTATGCCGAGGCCCCCGATGACGACACGGTGATCACCGCGGGCGAATGGTGGGCGCCTGACTATGACGGCCCGCCGCTCATTAGCTTTGCCGCCGAAGAGGCCGAGGAGATCGGGTTAGAGCTTGGCGATACGCTGACCATCAACGTGCTGGGGCGCGACATCACCGGCACCATCGCCAGCTTCCANGAGGTCGACTTCTCGACCGCGGGGATCGGGTTTATCCTGACCATGAACCCCGCCGCCCTGACCGGCGCGCCGCATACCTATATCTCGACCGTCTACGCCGANNCNGANGCCGAGGCNCCNATCCTGCGCGATCTGGCCACCGCCTANCCCAACATCACCGCGATCCGCGTGCGCGANGCGATCGACCGCGTGGCNGCGGTGCTTAGCGGGTTGGCNGCGGCGACATCCTACGGCGCGGCGGCTACTCTTCTGACCGGCTTTCTGGTATTGATCGGGGCAGCCGCCGCCGGNGCGNATGCCCGTCGCTATGAAGCCGCNTTGCTGAAAACGCTGGGGGCCTCGCGCCGCAGCATCGCCGNCAGCTTTCTGATGCGTGCCGCTCTGCTGGGGCTCTTCGCCGGNACCGTTGCCCTGCTGGCAGGTATCTTGGGCGGATGGGCCGTGAGCCGCTTTGTGATGGACACCAGCTTTGCCGTGGTNTGGCCNTCGGCGCTGCTGATCGTCACNGGNGGCGCGCTGGCGTCGATCCTTGCCTCGCTTGGCTTTGCGATCAAAGCCTTGAACGCCAGACCCGCACAGGTGCTGCGCGCCCGCGAATAGATGGAACCGATAGACCGAAAGAGGGATACAACAATGACGCAGACCACCCAGACACTGCCCGCCCCCCTGCCACCCGTTCTGACGGCAGCCCAGCAAACGCATGTGGTGAATGTCCTGCGCCGTGCCGCACGGGCCGANGTGCTGCCGCGTTTCCGCAACCTCGCCCCCGCTGACATCGACACCAAATCCGGCCCCCATGATCTGGTNACCGCTGCCGATCTGGCGGCCGAGGCAATGATCACCCGCGCCCTCGCCNCGGCCTATCCGGATGCGCTGATCATNGGCGAAGAGGCNGTATCGGCCGNCCCCGCCCTGCAGGACAAGATCGCCGACGCCCCGCTGGCCTTTATCCTCGATCCCATCGACGGCACATCGAATTTCGCCCACGGGCTGTCCACCTTCGGCATGATCCTTGCGGTCACGCGCTTTGGCAAACCGGCCTTCGGCGTCATCTATGACCCGGTCAATGACGACTGGGTGATCAGCGANGACACCAGCACGCCGCGCTTNGAACGCGCCCTTGGGCAGTCGCGCCCGCTGCGGGTCAGCATGGGCAAACAGATCGAGGACCTCAGCGGTTTCGTCCCGCTGGGGAACTTCAGCAAAGACCTGCGGGGCAAAGTCGCGGCCACATTGCCCAGCTTTGCCAAGGTGAACTCGCTACGTTGCTCGGCGCATGAATACCGNACTGTCGCCCAAGGGCACGCCGATTTCGTGCTCAGCGGGACGCTGCACCCTTGGGACCACGCTGCCGGCGCGTTGATCTGCGCCCAAGCCGGTGCCCATGTCGAGATGCTGTCNGGCGGCCCCTATGACGCGACGCTGCGCACAGGGCATATTCTGGTGGCACCGGACAAAACNACATGGAACCGCCTGCGCAAGGTCTTTGCCTTCCTCGCCGACGACTGAGCCCCCAATGCAAAACGGGCGCGAGGTTTCCCCCGCACCCGTTCGATCACATATATAGGGAACAGCTTACTCAGCCGCCTCTGCGTATTCNTCCATCGGNGGGCAGGTGCAGATCAGGTTNCGGTCGCCATGCACGTTGTCGACACGGTTGACCGGAGGCCAGTATTTGTCGACGCGGAACGCACCGGGGGGGAAGCAGCCCTGNTCGCGCGTGTAGGGNCGATCCCANTCGCCGACCAGATCCTCNACCGTGTGCGGCGCGTTCTTGAGCGCGTTGTTCTCGCGCGGCATATCGCCGTTCTCGATNGCGCGGATCTCGTCACGGATCGCGAGCATCGCGTCGCAGAAACGGTCCAGCTCGGCCTTGGTTTCCGACTCGGTCGGTTCGACCATCAGCGTGCCTGCGACAGGGAAGCTCATCGTTGGCGCATGGAAGCCGGCGTCGATCAGACGTTTCGCGATGTCATCNACCGTCACGCCTGCGCTNTCCTCGAACGGGCGCACGTCAAAGATACANTCATGNGCGACACGTCCCGTCGGCCCCTTGTACAGCACCTCGAACGNCCCTTCGAGCCGCTTGGCAATGTAGTTGGCGTTCAGGATCGCCACCCGCGTCGCCTGCGTCAGCCCGTCNCCGCCCATCATCAAGCAATACGACCACGAGATCGGCAGCAACGATGGCGACCCGTAGGGGGCGGCCGAAACTGCACCCTCACCCCCGTTGGGATGGCCGGGCACATGAGGGATAAGATGCGACTTCACGCCAATCGGGCCCATGCCGGGGCCACCGCCCCCATGCGGGATGCAGAAGGTCTTGTGCAGGTTCAGGTGGCTGACATCCCCGCCCACATCGCCCGGACGCGCCAGACCGACCATGGCGTTCATATTCGCCCCGTCAATATAGACCTGACCGCCGTGCTCATGNGTGATCTTGGTCACTTCGGTCACGGTTTCCTCAAACACGCCGTGGGTCGAGGGATAGGTGATCATGCAACCGGCAAGGTTCTCGCTGTGCTTNTCCGCCTTGGCGCGGAAGTCNTCCAGNTCNATGTCACCATTGGCCGCTGTCTTGATNACGACCACCTTCCANCCNACCATATTGGCGCTGGCGGGGTTGGTGCCATGGGCCGACATGGGGATCAGGCAGATGTTGCGATGCCCCTGCCCNTTGGCACGGTGATAGGACGCAATCGCCAGCAGGCCCGCATATTCNCCCTGNGCGCCGGAATTNGGCTGCATGGAAATCGCNTCATANCCGGTGATGTCNCANAGNTTGGCCGACAGGTCGTCGATCATATGCTTATAGCCAAGCGCCTGATCCTGCGGCACAAACGGGTGGATCATCGANAACTCGCGCCAGCTNACGGGCATCATCTCCGCAGCNGAGTTCAGCTTCATCGTGCAAGACCCCAGCGGGATCATCGCNCGGTCCAGCGCCAGNTCACGGTCGGCCAGACGGCGCATNTAGCGCATCATCTCGGTCTCGGCGCGGTTCATGTGNAAGATCGGATGCGTGAGATAGGCGCTTTCACGTAGCATATCATCGGGGAANCGATACTGCGCCTCGAATTTCTCGTCGCTGCGGCGGATGCCAAAGGCGCGCCAGACGGCTTCGATCGTCTCGGGCACCGTACGTTCGTCCAGCGTGATGCCNACNCGNGTTTCNCCGACNCGGCGCAGGTTGATNCCTTCGTCCACCGCGGATTTCATGACTGCGGCCTGCAAGGGGCCGACATCAACCGTCACCGTGTCGAAGAAGGATTTGGGNTCGACCTTAAAGCCGGCCTCCTCCAGCCCGTTCGCCANNCGCACCGCCTTGCGATGGATGCGCTGCGCGATGGCCTTTAGTCCCTCGGGACCGTGGAACACCGCATACATCGACGCCATCACCGCCAGCAAAGCCTGCGCCGTGCANACGTTAGAGGTCGCCTTTTCGCGGCGGATGTGCTGCTCGCGGGTCTGCAGGGACAGACGGTAGGCGCGGTTGCCATGCGCATCGATTGACACGCCNACAATCCGCCCCGGCATTGCGCGCTTATAGGCATCCTTGCATGCCATATAGGCCGCATGCGGACCGCCATANCCTTCGGGCACGCCAANCCNCTGGGTGGACCCGACGGCGATATCGGCCCCCATGGCNCCGGGNTCTTTCAGCANCGTCAGCGCCATCGGATCNGCGGATACGACNCCCAAGGCACCNGCCTCATGCAGCGCGGCCATATGNTCGGTAAAGTCGCGCACATGGCCGTAGGTGCCAGGGTACTGGAACAGCGCNCCGAAGACNGCGCTCGCGTCCATNTTGTCAGGGTCGCCGATGATCACCTCGATATCCAGCGGGGCTGCGCGGGTCTGGATCACGGCGATGTTCTGGGGGTGGCAATCGCGGTCGACAAAGAACGCCTTGGCCTTTGACTTCGACAGACGCAGCGCCATGGTCATCGCCTCGGCACAGGCCGTCGCCTCGTCCAGCAACGACGCATTGGCGACCTCAAGCCCGGTCAGATCGCTGATCATCGTCTGGAAGTTCAACAACGCCTCAAGACGCCCCTGGCTGATCTCGGGCTGATAGGGGGTGTAGGCCGTGTACCATGCGGGGTTTTCAAAGATATTGCGCTGGATCGCCGGCGGCGTCACCGTCCCGTGATAGCCCTGCCCGATCAACGAGGTGAGCACCTTGTTCTTGCCCGCCACCACGCGCATGTATTCCAGCACTTCGCGCTCTGACATGGGCTTGCCGAAATCCAGCGGCTCTTTCTGGCGGATCTGCGCGGGCATCGTGTCATCGATCAACGCGGCAAGGCTCTGTGCGCCGACGGTTTTCAACATGTCCGACATCTCTGCCGGGGACGGCCCGATATGTCTGCGATTGGCAAAATCATACGGCAAATATTCGGTCGGTTTGAAAACCATGGCGCGGGGCCCCTCTTCCAAATGGTATAAAAATCCCCGCCGGAGGCTCCGACGGGGGCAGCGGGATTTACCCGATGAACTTCTGATAGGCGGCTTCGTCCATGAACTCGTCCATCTGGCTTGGATCGGACGCCTTCATCTTGAAGAACCACGCCTCGCCCTGCGGATCGTCATTCACCATCGCGGGGTTGTCGGACAGCGTGCTGTTGACCTCGATGATCTCACCATCGATCGGTGCCAGAATATCAGACGCGGCCTTTACGGATTCGATCACGACGACCTCGTCGTCCTTGCTGACGGTCGTGCCTTCGTCGGGCAGTTCGACAAACACCACGTCGCCCAGTTGTTCGGCGGCGTGAATGGTGATGCCAACGACGATCTCGTCGCCTTCAACCCGCAGCCATTCGTGCTCTTCGGTAAACTTCATTCTTTCATCCTTCGCTAGATTATCTTTTAAAATTCGCCGCAACAAAGGGCAGCTTGGCCACAGTCACCGGCAGACGCTTGCCACGGACTTCGCCCCACAGCATCGTATCAATAGCCGCCTGCGCCTCACTGACATAGCCCATTGCGACAGGCCCGCCTACCGTCGGCCCGAAACTGCCCGAGGTGACCTCGCCCACCTGCGTGCCCCCTGTCGCCGCGTCGAACAGCGGTGTCCCGTCGCGCATCGGCGCACGGCCTTCGGGGGCCAGACCGACACGCTTGCGGTCGACACCATCGTCGAACGCCGTCTGAATGACATCGGCACCGGGGTAGCCGCCCGCGCGTTCACCACCGGCGCGGCGCGCTTTCTGGATCGCCCAGGTCAGGCTGGCCTCTACCGGATTGGTGCCCGCGTCGATGTCATTGCCATAAAGACACAAGCCCGCCTCAAGCCGCAGCGAATCCCGCGCGCCCAGACCGATGGGCTCCACACCCTCGATCTCTAGCAGCCGGCGGACCAGCGCTTCGGCGTGGGCCTCCGGCACCGAAATCTCGAAGCCATCCTCGCCGGTATAGCCCGACCGCGAGGCCCAGACCTCTACCCCGACCAGTGTCAATGTGCCGAAATCCATGAACCGCATTCCGTCCGCGGCGGCGTCAAGCGACGCCACAGCCGCCCCCGCCGCCGGGCCCTGCACCGCCACCAGCGCGCGGTCGGTGATCGGGGTCACGGTGATCTCTGGCTCCAACGCGGCTTTCATGCGTGCGATATCGGCATCCTTGCAGGCGGCGTTGACCACGACGAACAGGTCATCCCCACGGCGCGCGAACATCAGGTCATCCTCGATCCCGCCGGCGTCATTGGTGAAGAACCCATAGCGCTGCCGCCCGTCTTCCAGCCCCAGCACATTCATCGGCACCAATGTCTCGAACGCCAACGCCACAGCGTCCCACGACGGGCCGGTCACCATCACCTGCCCCATGTGGCTGACGTCAAAGACCCCCGCTGCGGCGCGGGTGTGCAGGTGCTCTTTCATCACGCCCATGGGATATTGCACAGGCATGGAATAGCCCGCAAAGGGCACCATCTTGCCCCCCAGTTCCAGATGAAGATCGTATAGCGGTGTCTGTTGCAAATCGCTCATGGTCACGCGGCCTTTCCCTATCCAGAAGGCCATCGACCATACTGGCACCCAGCAGACCGCGGGAATGCAGCCTGTCAAATGCCCCCTCTGTCCTTTCGCCTGAGATCGTTATCCCTTCGGCGGACGCTGTCGCGTCACTCTCCAGAGTTGTTAGGTCCCGCTGCGGTCCTTTGGCCTGAGAGTTTCCGGGGCGGTTGCTCCTTCGGCACCGGCTTGCGCCGGTTCTCCCGTAACGGTGTGGGCAAGTGCTATGCCGGAACGCGGCGTTGCGTCAAGCAAAGTTGATAGGGCGGCGCGAAAACTTTCATCCGGTGCCGCGATATTGGGCAGCTCGTCGGGTGCTGCGCGTGCAAGATGTGGACATCATCGCGCAGCGGCGCCAAAACACCCGCATGACACCATATTTCTTCGGCTACGGCAGCCTCGTAAACCGCAATACCCACGCCTATCCAGACGCCCGTCCGGCGCAGCTTCGCGGCTGGCACCGGCTTTGGGTGCGCATCGAAGGTGCCGCGCATGTGTTCCTGAGCGTGCTGCCCGAAGAGGGCACCGTGATCGACGGGTTGATCGCGGCGGTCCCCGGTGCCGATTGGGTGGCGCTGGATACGCGCGAAACCAATTATGATCGCATCGGATCGAACGGGGCGGTGGTGCATGACATCATCCCGGCCCCCGATATGGCGCATTATTCCGTGCCCACAGACACCCATGTGACATCGGGCGACCATACCATCTTGCTCAGCTATCTTGATGTGGTGGTGCAGGGGTTCCTGCGCGAATATGGCATCGACGGGGTGCAGCGTTTCTTTGACACGACGCGGGGCTGGGATACGCCGATCCTGAACGATCGCGCCGCGCCGAAATATCCGCGCGCGCAAGAGCTTACCGCGCAGGAAACCGCGCTGGTCGACCAGCATCTGACCCGCCTATCGGCGCAGGTGCAGTAGCGACATCAACCGCCCGTCGCGGGCGAAAGCTGCGGGCTTGGCGCGTTTGCGCTGTCCGCCTTGCGCGATCATCCGCCGCGCGAGCACCCAGGCCAGCGCCCCGAACAGCACCCCCGCCGCCGCCTGCCCGATCAGCACACCGGGGGCCCCGAACAGCAGGCTGCCACCCCAGACCAGCGGGATCATCCCCAGCGTGTTGCGACCCCAGTTGGTCACGGTCGAATAGTAGGGGTGGCCCATATTGTTGAACGCCGCATTCGACACGAACAACACACCGTTGAAAAAGAACGCCAGGGACAGCGGCCCGCAGAACAGATAGATCAACGTCAAGGTGATCCCCTGCGCATCAAACATCGCCGCCAGCGGCGCGCGGAANGCAAACAGCGCGGCCGAGATNACGACGATCACCAAAGCGGCAAANCTGACCCCCGCGGCATAGGTCCGCTTGACCCGCCCCAGATCGCCCGCGCCAAAGTTNTGCCCGATGATCGGCCCNACCGCCCCCGACAGGGCAAAGATNACGGCAAAGGCAACNGGCATCATGCGGCTGACAATCGCCATGCCTGCGACAGCATCCTCGCCATAGGCNGCCATTGCACGGGTNACATAGGCCTGCCCCACCGGCGTGGCGACCTGCGTNAGAATGGCGGGCACCGCGATNGACAACACNGGCATCAGATCGCGCCATAGCCCCGCNGGGCGCGGCATCGCGATCCCGCCATANTGGCGCACAATCGGCATCAGGGCNGTATAGGCAATCACCNCCCGCGCCACNAAAGACGCCCAAGCCGCNCCGGTCAGNCCCAGATCAAAGGTAAAGATCAGGATCGGATCGAGGATGGCATTCACGATGCCCCCCGCGATCGTCGCCATCATCGCCCGCCGTGCATCCCCATGGGCCCGCAGGATCGCGCTGCCCATCATACCAACCATCAGAAATGGCACCGACGGCACGACGATCTGCAGGAAATCCACCGCCAGCGCCGCCGTCTCACCGCCTGCGCCAACCCAGCCGACCAGCACATCCAGCGAAAGGAACACACAAAGCGCAAAGATCACGCCAAAGACCGCGCCATAGCACAGCGCATGNGTNGTCCTCTCTGTCGCGAGCTGCGCGTTGTCCTGCCCCANGGCCCGCGCGACCAAGGCCCCCGCCGCGATGCCCAACCCNATCCCGAAGGAGGTGGTGAAAAACANGATCGCACCGGCATAGCCGATGGCCGCCGCCAGCTCTGCCTTGCCCAACATAGAGATGAAAATCATGTCGACGAAATCGACAAGAAANACCGCCACCAGCCCGACAGAGGCCAGCAAAGACATATTGGCGACATGGCCGAACAGATTGCCCGACAAAAATTTGGCGCGCCCATCAACCATGATGGACGCGCCCTATGTCAGCCGACAGCGGCTTCATTTTGCCAGATAAACTCTCGCCGAAGGCTCCCGAACTTGCGCCCGTGAACCCGGCCCGTTTCACCCGCGTGCCTTCACGACTTGCAGCAACGGCANCACCGCCGCCATGTCGGGGCCGTGGGNTTTGCCAGTCAGCGCCAGACGCAGCGGCATGAACAGCCCCTTGCCCTTGCGGCCGGTCTGCTCTTTCACGGCGGCCGTCCATGTGCCCCAGGTGCTTTCGTCNAACTCGCCCTCGGGCAGAAGCGCCAANGCTTCGGCGACGAANTCTTTATCCTCGTCNGCGATCACAGGCTCTGCGCCNTCGCTGAACATCTGCCACCANCCTTTCAGATCGTGCANCGTGGTGATGTTTTCGCGGGTGACCTGCCAGAACAGCGCGGCNTTNTCCTCGGGCACACCNAGGGCNGCGATGTCGCTTGCGACAGCCTCAAGCGGGAGGGTCTGCAGATANCGGCCGGTCATGGGGAACAGGTCCTCGACGTCGAATTTGGTCGGCGCTGANCCGAAGCGTTCNATGTCGAAACCGTCGATCAGGCTCTCCATATCGGTGCGCAGTTCAATCGGGTCCGAAGAGCCCANGCGCGCCATTGTCGACAGCAGCGCAAAAGGATGCACACCGCGTTCGCGCAGGTCGCGCAGCGCCAGCACGCCCAGNCGTTTCGACAGCGCCTCGCCCTGCGGACCGGTGAGCAGCGAATGGTGCGCAAAGGTCGGCACGGTGCCGCCAAGCGCTTGCATGATCTGGATTTGCGTCGCCGTGTTGGTCACATGGTCGGACCCGCGCACGACATTGGTCACGCCCATCTCGGTATCATCGACCACNGACGCNAGNGTATACAAGATCTGCCCGTCGCCGCGGATCAACACAGGGTCGGACACCGACGCCGCATCGATCGAGATATCGCCCAGGATACCGTCTTTCCACTCGATCCGTTCCTGATCCAGCTTGAANCGCCACACACCGGGGCCGCGTTCGTCGCGCAGCTTGGCTTTNTCNGCATCCGACAGGTTCAACGCGGCGCGGTCATAGACCGGCGGCTTGCCCATGTTCAGCTGTTTCTTGCGCTTGAGGTCCAGCTCGGTCGGGGTTTCCCANGCTTCATAGAAACGNCCGATCTTGCGCANCTCGTCCGCGGCGGCGTGGTATTTGTCCAACCGNTCGGACTGACGCTCAACGCGGTCCCAATGCAGGCCGAGCCATGTCAGGTCTTCTTTNAGACCGTCGACGTATTCTTCCTTGCTGCGCACCGGATCGGTGTCGTCGATCCGCAGGATGAACTCTCCGCCGTTCTTGCGGGCGATCAGATAGTTCATCAGCGCCGTGCGCAGGTTGCCTACGTGGATATAGCCGGTCGGGGACGGGGCGAAGCGGGTGATGGTCATTGGGTTCTCCTGATTGGCCGCTGGCTTGTCACAGCGCGGCACCATTGTCTAGATAACGTGCAGCGTCGCCCGCGCGGTCAACTGGGGTCGCGCCAGCGGTTCACGATGGGATAGCGGCGGTCCAACCAGAACGCGCCCTTGGTCAAACGCGGACCGGGGGCGGACTGGAACCGTTTGTATTCACTGATATAGAGCAGGTGTTCGACCTTTTTGGCAACCTCGCGGTCAAAGCCCGCTGCCACGCAATCGGCGATGGACCCGTCGTCATCCACNAGGATCGTCAGCATCGCGTCCAGATCGGGATAGTCGGGCAGGCTGTCGCTGTCTTTCTGNTCCTCGCGCAGCTCGGCCGAGGGCGGCTTGTCGATGATGCGCGGCGCGATCACCTCTCCCTCNGGGCCCNTCATCCAGTCGCGGTGGTTCTCGTTGCGCCAGCGGCAGCTGTCGAAGACGCGGGTTTTATACATATCCTTGATGGGGTTATAGCCCCCCGCCATGTCGCCATAGATNGTGGCATAGCCCACCGCCACCTCTGACTTNTTGCCCGTGGTCAAAAGCATCTCGCCGAACTTGTTGCTGACCGCCATCAANAGCAAACCGCGCAGGCGCGACTGGATGTTTTCCTCGGTCAGGTCTGGGGTGGTGCCGTCAAANAGCGGGGCCAGCGTGTCGGTGATCGCGGCACGGCCCTGCGCGATCGGTACATAGTCGTAGCGGCAGCCTAGCGCCTTGGCGACGGCTTCAGCATCGTCCAGCGAGGCTTGGGAGGTATATTCGGANGGCAGCATCACNCAGCGCACATTATCGGCGCCAAGCGCATCNACNGCGATCGTCGCCACNATCGCCGAATCGATCCCGCCCGACAGACCCAGCAACACTTTCTTGAACCCGGTCTTGCCCATGTAGTCGCGCAAGCCCTGCACCATGACGCGGTANTCCTGCTCNAGGTCCGACGGCATATGCGCCTTCTCGCCCTCGACCACGCGCCAGCCTTCGGGGGTCTGTTCAAGATCGACATGCGCGATCTGCGCGTCAAAGGCNGGCATCTGGAACGCCAGNTTGCCGCCGGGGTTCAGCGCAAAGCTCGCCCCGTCAAAGACCTGATCATCCTGACCGCCCACCATATTGAGGTAGATCAGCGGCAGTTCAGTTTCGACCACGCGGGCNACCATATGGTTCAACCGCGTCTCGAATTTGCCGCGATAATAGGGCGATCCGTTGGGCACCAGCAGGAACTCCGCCCCGGTTTCGGCCAGCGTTTCGGCCACATCGGGGTGCCATGCGTCTTCGCAGATCGGGCTGCCGATGCGGGTATCGCCAACGGCNTACGGCCCACCCAAAGGCGCGCTGTCGAANATGCGCACCTCGTCGAACACGGTCTCGTTCGGCAGGTTGTGCTTGAAGACACGGCTGGCGATCTTGCCGTTTNTNAGGATCAGATAGGCATTATAGAGCTTGGCCCCTTCGACCCAAGGCGCACCGATGGCCAGCGCGGGCCCGTCGGCACAATCAGCCGCCAGCGCTTCGAGGTGGGTCATCACATCCAGCTGGAACGCCTGCTTCATCACCAGATCTTGCGCGTTATACCCGGCCAGAAACATCTCGGGCAAAGCTACCAGNTCGGCACCCGCCTCTTTGCCCTGCGCCCAGGCCTCCCGCGCGAGGTCTGCGTTTCCGGCCAGATCCCCGACGGTGGGGTTCAACTGGCCAAGCGTGATGCGAAAACGCGATGTCATAGGGCGGTCCTTCGATAATCTACGCAAGTGATGTAGCAGATCACGCGCCAAGTGAAAGGCCAAGGCGNACCGCCGGNCAAAAGACGATTGCCCCCTTGCAGGCCATTGAATAGGCTAAGCGTTAACAAACTCGCCCGCCGCTCTTGGCCGCACTCTCTTTTGAAAGTTGCTGTATGACGAAATTGACCCTGACCCCGCTGATCCTTTGCCTTGGGCTGCTGCCCTTCCCCGCGCTTGCGCAGGACGGAGAGGTTCAAAGCAAGCAATACGACGATGGCGGCGTNTATGAGGGGACGTTCAAGGACGGCGTACAGCACGGGACCGGCACCTATACGCTGCCCAACGGCTATGAATACGAAGGTGCCTGGGTGGACGGAGAGATCAAGGGCAAAGGTGTCGCGCGTTTCCCCAACGGGTCTGTCTACGAGGGCAACTTTGAAAAGGGCAAACCGGACGGTTTCGGTAAGATCACCTTTGCCGATGGCGGCACCTATGAGGGCGAATGGGAGGCCGGTGCGATCACCGGTCAGGGCATCGCGCTTTATGCCAACGGGGTGCGCTACGAAGGGTCGTTCCGCAATGCCAACCACCACGGCAAGGGCGTCATGCAATCCCCCGGCGGGTATGAATATCAGGGCGACTGGGTCGATGGCGTCAAGCAGGGCGTGGGCAAGATCACCTATCCCGATGGCGCGCTCTATGACGGTGACATCGCCGATGGCGAACGCAATGGCACGGGCACGCTGACCATGCCCGACGGGCTGACCTANACCGGCCAGTGGAAANANGGGCAGATCGACGGCACCGGCACGCTGACCCAACCCAATGGCGATGTCTACGAAGGCGATCTGGTCGCCGGTCAGCGCCAGGGCACGGGCAAGGTGACCTATGCCAATGGCGACACCTACGAGGGCGGCTTCGAGGACGACCGCCGCGAGGGTCAGGGCACGTTCACCGGCACAGATGGCTATGTCTACACCGGATCATGGGTTGCCGGGCAGATCGAAGGCACAGGCAAGGTGACCTACCCNGACGGNTCTGTCTACGAGGGNAGTTTCCGCGATGATCTGGCCGATGGGGAGGGCAAGATCACCTATCCCGACGGATCAACCTACGAAGGGTCATGGGTCGCGGGCGTGATCGAAGGCGAAGGCCGCGCGACCTACCCCAACGGCATCGTCTACGAGGGCGGGTTCAAGAACGCGCGCAACGACGGTCAGGGCGTGATGACCTATGCCGACGGCTATAAGTATGACGGCAGCTGGAAAGACGGCCAACGCAACGGCATGGGCACCGCGACCTATCCCGATGGCACCGTCTACACCGGCGGCTTTGTCGACGGGCTACGCGACGGCACGGGCAAGATCACCATGCCCGATGGGTTCACCTATGACGGCCAGTGGTCCGGAGGAGAGATCGAAGGCACCGGCACCGCCACCTACCCCAACGGCGATATCTACGAAGGCGCGTTCGAGGGCGGCAAACGTCAGGGTCAGGGCACCATGCGCTATAAATCGGGCGAGGAAGTCTCGGGCCAGTGGGTCAACGGCGCGCTGCAAGAAGCGGGCACAGCCCCTGCCGAGGGTGCTGATGCGGTGCCCGCGCCAGACGCCACGGATGAGGCACCGACAGACGCCGACACTCCGTCAGAGGCACCCGCCGACAGTACGGATGCGGCCGAAAGCAACGACGGCTAGATCACTTCGCCCGCGTCCAGACGGGCGAGCAAGGCATCGCCTTCGGCCAGAACTGTCTTGCGTTTGTCGGCGTCCATCCGGTCCCACGTGCGGTACATATTGCCCATGCGCGGATTGTTCGAGAACCGGTCGCGATGGCGGTCCAGAAAGTGCCAGTAAAGCAGGTTGAACGGGCAGGCGGTGTCACCCGTCTTTGCGCTGACTGAATAGTGGCAGCTTTTGCAGTGATCCGACATGCGGTTGATATAGGCCCCGGACGCGACATAGGGCTTGGACGCGATGACGCCGCCGTCGGCGAATTGGCTCATGCCGATGGTATTGGGGGCCTCTACCCACTCAAAGGCATCGGCATAGACCGCTAGATACCATTCATGCACCTGCGCCGGATCAATCCCCGCCAATAGGGCAAAGTTGCCCGTCACCATCAGCCGCTGGATATGATGCGCATAGGCTTGGGTCCTGGTCTGCCCCACGGCCTTGGCCACACAGTTCATCTGCGTTTCGCCACCCCAGTAGAACCACGGCAGGTCGCGGTCGTGCCCCAGAATATTGCGGGCGCTATAGTCCGGCCCTTCAAGAAAATAGATGCCCCGCACATACTCGCGCCAGCCGATGATCTGCCGGATGAACCCTTCGGCGGCGTTGATCGGGGCGTGACCTGAGGCATAGGCGTCGGCAGCGGCCTCGCAAATCTCGGTCACGTTCAGCAACCCGATGTTGAGGTAGGGCGACAGGATCGCGTGATACAGGAATTCATTCTCGTTCAGCATCGCGTCTTGATAGTCGCCAAAACGTGGCAGGGCATTCGCGATGAAATGGTCCAGCGCTTGCAGCGCCTCGGCGCGGGTGGTGGCGAACCAGAACGGCTCTAGCGCTCCGAAATTATCGCCGAAGCGCGCTTGAACCAGCTCCAGCACCTCGCGGGTGGTGGCATCGGGGTCGAACCGCAGAGGGCCATCTACGGTGACATCCTCGGGCGCGGCTCTGCGGTTGTCGTGGTCGAAGTTCCACTTGCCGCCAGCGGGTTGGTCCCCCTCCATCAGCAGGCCGGTCTTGCGGCGCATCTCGCGGTAGAAATACTCCATCCGCAGCGCTTTGCGGCCTTCGGCCCATGCCTCGAATTCGGCATGAGTGGCAAGAAAGCGGTCGTCGGGCAGCAGATGCACCTTCAACGGCGCGTATTTCAGCTTGTCGATCAAGCGCCACTCCCCCGGCTCTGTCGCCAGCACCTCGCTTGCCCCTGTCTGCGCGGCACGGCGCAGCAATTCCCCCACGATAGAGCCCGCGTTATCCGTATCGTCCAGTTGCGTATAGGCGACCGTCCAGCCGTCCTGTTCCAACGCATGGGCAAACTTGCGCATCGCGGCAAAGATCAGGGCGATCTTCTTGGGGTGATGCCGGACATAGGCCGCNTCGTCCGCNACCTCGGCCATCACGACNGTATCGCGNGCCTTATCCGCCTGCGCCAANGCGCTGAGCGTTTCTGTCAGCTGGTCGCCCAGAACCAGCACCAAACGCCCTACCATGGCACCGGCTTTCCGGCCCAGTCAAAGAACTGCCCTGTGTCCGCAGGTGTCAGCCCGTCGATCACAGCCAGCAGATTTTCCGCCGCCTCCGACGGTGCGACAGCGGGATGNCGGGCAAGGTATTTCGCGGTAAAGGCGGTCTTGACCGTGCCGGGGTGCAGGGCGACGCAGATACTGNTCTTGTGACTGCGCGTCAGTTCGATCGCGGCGGTGTGCACGATCTGGTTCACCGCCGCCTTGGCGCTGCGGTAGCTGATCCAGCCGCCGATGCGGTTGTCGCCGATCGACCCNACNCGCGCNGAGAATACGGCAAAGACACAAGGCGCGNCCCGCCGCAGCAGGTCGCNCGCGTGGCGCAANACCAGTGCAGGGCCCNCGGCNTTCANCGCGAATTGGTCCAACATCGCCTTTTGGCTGATGGATTTGATCGTCTTTTCCGGTGCGGCNCCGNCAATCTCNAGCGCGCCTGTGGCCACCAGCACCACATCAAACGGCCCGNTNAGCGCGGTCAANTGCNGGTCCACACTGNGTTCGTCCGTGATGTCGAACCCNTCNACCGACCGTGACAGCCGCGTGACCGTATCGCCGCGCGCCTCGTAAGCGGCGGCCANGGCGGCACCCACACCGCCCGACGCCCCGATGATCAAAACCTGTTTCATGCAAGGGGANGTAGCNGAAAACAGCCCCCCTTCAAGCGCGGAAAAAAGGGCGCAGAAAANCCCTTCCCATTTGCGAATGCACGGGTATAACTTGTCGCCATGACACACGCCGATCATATTGCGATCCTGCCGCGCCGCTGCGCGACTTTCCTGCGTGCCAACCTACTGCTGCTAATCCGCCTCTGAGCGTGCCATCCGGCGCGCCCGCTCAGAGGGATGTGCCGCGCGCCACGGATTTANACAGCAGAATGAAAGAACCCAAACGATGACAGATACCACACAACAAGACCGCGTCTTGATTTTCGACACGACATTGCGCGANGGCGAACAATCCCCCGGCGCCACNATGACCCACGCCGAAAAGATCGAGATCGCGGGCCTGCTGGACGAGATGGGCGTCGACNTNATCGANGCCGGTTTCCCTATCGCCTCCGAAGGGGATTTCGCCGCCGTCAGCGAAATCGCGAAGCTGTCGAAGAACTCGGTCATCTGCGGNCTGGCCCGCGCNCANTTCGGCGACATNGATCGTTGCTACGAGGCGATCAAACACGCGGCCCAGCCCCGCATCCACACATTTATCGGCACCTCGCCGCTGCACCGCGCCATTCCGAACCTCACGATGGACGAAATGGCCGAGCGCATCCACGAAACGGTGACCCACGCGCGCAANCTGTGCGACAATGTGCAATGGTCGCCGATGGACGCGACGCGGACGGAGCTTGATTACCTCTACCGTGTCGTCGAAATCGCGATCAAGGCGGGGGCGACCACGATCAACATCCCCGATACCGTCGGCTATACCGCNCCNCGCGAAAGCGCCGATCTGATCCGCAAGCTCTTGGAAAATGTCCCCGGCGCGGACGAGATCGTCTTTGCCACTCATTGTCACAACGACCTTGGCATGGCGACGGCCAACAGCCTTGCCGCCGTCGAAGCGGGCGCGCGCCAGATCGAATGTACGATCAACGGCTTGGGCGAACGCGCGGGCAACACCGCGTTGGAAGAGGTCGTGATGGCGCTGAAAGTGCGCAATGACATCATGCCGTTCCAGACCAAGATCGACAGCACCAAGATCATGAATATCTCGCGTCGCGTTGCCGCTGTTTCGGGCTTCGCCGTGCAGTTCAACAAGGCCATCGTCGGCAAGAACGCCTTTGCGCATGAAAGCGGCATCCATCAGGACGGCATGCTNAAGAACGCCGAAACATTCGAGATCATGCGCCCCGAAGACGTGGGCCTGACCGAGACCAACATCGTGATGGGCAAACACTCNGGCCGTGCGGCGTTGCGCTCGAAGCTGGANAACCTCGGCTATGAANTGGGGGATAACCAGCTCAAGGANGTGTTTGTCCGNTTCAAGGAACTGGCNGACCGCAAGAAAGAGATCTACGACGACGATCTCATCGCCTTGATGCGCACCGCCACCGATCCTGAAAGCGACCGCATTGTGCTGGGTAGCATGACCGTTGTCTGCGGCACCGAAGGCCCGCAGAAGGCAGAGATGTCGCTGACCGTGGATGGTGCCGAANCCTCTACCTCGCAAACCGGTGACGGGCCTGTGGATGCCTCGTTCAACTGCATCAAGGCACTGGTCGATCACAGCGCGCGCTTGCAATTGTATCAGGTGCACGCCGTGACCGAAGGCACCGACGCGCAGGCCACCGTTTCTGTCCGGCTCGAGGAAGACGGCCGCATCGTGACCGGTCAGTCCGCGGATACAGACACCGTGGTCGCATCGGTCCGCGCCTATATTCACGCGCTCAACCGTCTGTTGGTGCGCCGCGAGAAGGGCGGCACCGACAAGCGCGAGATCAGCTATAAAGACGTGGTGGGCTAACCCGCCCACTCTTCCCCCCCGAACGCAAAAAGGCCCCCGAAGTCGGGGGCCTTTTCTGTATCTCGTGATCTGTCAGCGCAGATTAGAAATCGGTCAGACCCGCAAAAGTACCGGTCGCGCTTGAAAAGATGTTGCCGAGCGAACGACGCTTGGAGGTACGGCGACCCAGTTCATAGTTCACGCCGAAAGTCAGCTGGTCCACGTCCTCGCCACTGTCAAAGTCCAGACGGCCCAAGGCCAGCTCTACGTTCGCACCGGGGGTGAATTCATACTGACCGCCGATGGTGATCGACCGCACGTCTTCGGGGCCCAGATCCAGGAACCCGACAGAACCGATAGCAGAGAAGCCGTTGGCGAATTCATAGCCGCCTGCGACAGCGACAACGCTCAGATCATCCAGTTTCAGCAGGTCGGCCTGCACGTTGTATTGCGCGACATCATAATCGGCATAGGCGGCGTAAAGCGTCTCGTCTTCGATGTGAACGAGGTCCAGACCGACGGTGCCGGTGGGGGTAACATCCCAAGCGGCGAAGATGCTGAAGGTCATGTCGTCCAGATCGGAGGAATCACCGATCGCGGCACCAAAGGTATGCGCGCCGGACTGATACGACCCGAACAGGCTGGTGACATCCGCGTCGAAACCTTCGATGTCAAAACGCGAATAGTCGAGGCCGATGTTAAAGCCGTTGGCCAGAGCGTATTCGACGCCCACTGTGCCCAGATCGATATCGGCGCCCTCGATAGAGATGTTCGACAGCTCACCCGAGAAGATGAAGTTGTCGTAGCGGTATTCGATGCCGCCGCCAAAGGATTTCACGTCGATCGTGCCTGCGCCGTCAACGTCGAAGTCGTGGAATTTCGCGAAAGCCGTGCCATAGGTCAGTTCGGCAGCAGCTGCGGTTGCGGTCACGCTCAGAAGCGAGGCGACAAAAATATTACGGATCATGCTGGTTCCTTCGCACAATTTACGGTTGCTCGTACCTTGGCTCTTAGGCGCAGCGGAATCCGCCCGCAACTCCCAAGCGAAACCGCCGTTACGATCCGTTTACTTGTGGTATTTTTGACCCGCCTGAACCGGTACCCGACGCCCCTTAGCGATAGGGGTCCTTGGGGCTGCGATCCTCTGACAGCGACCGTTGCGAGCGTTCGACGATCATCACTGTGGCATCGGCCAGATGCTGGCGTTCGATGTGATGATCTCCGCGTGCGACCCGCAGCTTATGCGCCTCTAGCATCACTTCCGCGTGGGACGATCCGCGCGGCGGGATGAAGGTGTAGCAGGCCAGTTCGATCAGGAACCCCAGCGGATCCTTGAAGTAGATCGAATGCATGAACCCGCGATCCTTCACGCCCGAGTTGCCGATCCCCCGCTCCTTGAGCCGGTCAAGCACTTGATCAAACATGGCGCGGTCGACCTCGAACGCGAGGTGATGCACGCAGCCCGCGTCCATCGGCGTGCGACTGTAGACGGGTTTGCGGTTTTCATTGGTAAAGATCGTGATCAACCGGCCGTCGCCGGGATCGAAATACAGGTGCCCTTCGTCGGGATCGTCCAGATTTGGCTGGTCGAAGATGAACGGCATGCCCAGCAGACCCTCCCAGAAGTCGATACTGGTCTGACGGTCCGCGCCCATCAGCGTAATGTGATGCACACCAATAACCTGAATCTTCTGCATTTCTTTCTCCCCCTATTGTCCAGCTTGCCGCAAACCATAGCGCGGTGGCGGCATCATGCCACCACAAAGGTCAACCCCCCTTTCGTCTTTGACCTCATCGGCCTATAAGCCGTTTAGCCCGTGACTTGTCAGAGTCGACGGGCCAAAATGAATTTTTGCAAGGTCCTGCTGCCCATGTCCGTTTTTGATCAATTCCGTGGTTTGTTCTCGTCCGATATGGCCATTGACCTCGGGACCGCGAACACCTTGGTTTATGTCAAAGGCAAGGGCATCGTCCTGTCCGAACCTTCGGTTGTCGCCTATCACGTCAAGGATGGCGTCAAAAAGGTGCTGGCCGTGGGCGAAGACGCAAAGTTGATGCTGGGCCGGACCCCCGGCAGCATCGAAGCGATCCGCCCCATGCGCGAGGGCGTGATTGCCGACTTTGACACCGCCGAAGAGATGATCAAGCATTTCATCCGCAAGGTGCACAAACGGTCCACCTTCTCGAAGCCCAAGATCATCGTCTGTGTGCCGCATGGGGCGACGCCTGTTGAAAAACGCGCGATCCGTCAGTCGGTGCTGTCTGCGGGCGCACGCCGCGCCGGCCTGATTGCCGAACCGATTGCCGCGGCCATCGGGGCGGGCATGCCGATCACCGATCCGACCGGGAACATGGTTGTCGATATAGGTGGTGGTACAACCGAAGTCGCGGTGCTGTCCTTGGGCGATATCGTCTATGCACGCTCTGTCCGTGTGGGCGGCGACCGTATGGACGAGGCGATCATCAGCTACCTGCGTCGCCAGCAAAACTTGCTGATCGGTGAAACAACCGCCGAGCGGGTGAAAACCTCTATCGGGACCGCACGGATGCCCGACGACGGGCGCGGCACCTCGATGCAGATCCGTGGGCGCGACCTGCTGAACGGTGTCCCCAAAGAGATCGAAGTGACCCAGGCGCAGATCGCCGAAGCGCTGGCCGAGCCTGTGCAGCAGATCTGCGAGGCGGTGATGACCGCGCTGGAGACCACCCCGCCCGATCTGGCGGCTGACATCGTGGACCGTGGCGTCATGCTGACCGGTGGCGGTGCCTTGCTGGGCGATCTGGATCTGGCGCTGCGCGAACAGACCGGGCTGGCCATTTCCGTGGCGGATGAACCGTTGAACTGCGTGGCCTTGGGCACCGGCAAAGCGCTGGAGTATGAAAAGCAGCTGCGCCACGCCATCGACTACGACAGCTAATCAGCGCAGCTATAACAGCCCGTGATGCGGCAGGACGGCGCTGCCCTCGCGGTGGGAAACGTATAACGCATGGCCATCGACCGATCCTCTTCGAACGATTTTGGGCGCCCGCTGCGCCGCTTGCTGCTGGCCGTCATCGTGCTGGTGCTGGCGGGCATCTTTCTGCTGTGGCGGATCGATAGCCCCCGTGTTGAACGGTTTCGCGCGCAGATCACCGACCGGATCGTCCCCAATCTGGATTGGGCGATGACCCCTGTTACCGGCACGGTGAACCTGTTCCGCGATTTCCAAAGCTATCAACGTCTGACTGTGCAGAACCAGGAACTGCGGTCCGAGCTGCGCAAGATGCAGACCTGGAAAGAAGCGGCGCTGCAGCTTGAACAGGAAAACGCCCGTTTGCTGGACCTGAACAAGGTGCGGCTTGATCCGCGTTTGACCCATATCACCGGTGTGGTGCAGGCGGACTCCGGGTCGCCCTTCCGCCAATCTGTGCTGCTGAACGTCGGGGCCCGTGACGGCATTGTCGATGGCTGGGCCACGGTGGACGGCATCGGGCTGGTAGGGCGTATTTCCGGCGTGGGCGAAAACACCGCGCGCGTCATTCTGGTGACCGATACCTCTAGCCGCATACCGGCGGTGATCCAGCCGTCGGGACAGCGGGCGATTATTGCGGGCGACAACTCCGCCGCGCCACCGATTGACTTTCTCGAGAACCCCGACCTCGTGCGTCCCGGTGATCGGGTCAGCAGCTCTGGCGATGGCGGCGTGTTTCCTGCGGGTATCCTGATCGGTCAGGTCGCCGCCGACCCCGGCGGGCGGCTGCGCGTGCGTCTTGCGGCGGATTTCGAGCGGCTCGAATTCCTGCGCGTGCTGCGCCACCACGGCTCCGAAAAAGTGAACGAGGATGCGGCCGTGGTGCGGGATGACGCCACCGGCATGATCGCGCCCCTGCCCTTTGATCCTGCGACCGAATGATGGACGAACTGTCACCCCTGCGATTGTGGCTGATGCGCGCGGCGTTTCTGGCGCTGACGGTGGTGCTGCTGTTCTTCCATCTGCTGCCGCTTGATACCCAGCCGATCGCGCTGTTCGCGCCCGAGCTGTCGCCCCCGCTGGCCACCATCGACCCAGCAGAGGCGCGCCTTCGGGCCCTGCTGGACCAAGGCAGCGACCGCATCTGGATCGCCCCCGACCTGCTGATCGCCTTTGCGCTGGCGTGGTCTGTGCGGCGGCCCGACTATGTCCCCGCCCTGCTGCTCGCCGTCGCCTTCCTGCTGACGGACCTGTTGCTGCAACGCCCGCCCGGCCTCTGGGCGCTGCTGGCGTTGCTGGCATGCGAGAATATGAAAACCCGTGGTCGCACCCTGCGCGACAGCACCTTTGGCGCGGAATGGCTGGCGGTCTCGGTATGGCTGATCGCTATTTTGATGCTGAACCGGATCGTGCTATCGTTGCTGCTGGTCCCACCTCCACAATGGTCGCTGAGCCTGTTTGAACTGGCCGTCACGATCCTGACCTATCCGGCTGTGGTGTTTGTGACCCATGCGCTGATGGGCGTGCGCAAATCCGCCCCCGGCGATCTGGACAGTATGGGCAACCGCTCATGAGGAGACCAAGATGAGACGCAGCAGGGCCGATAGCGAAGCCAGCCACTCCAAGCTCAGCCGCCGCGCTGTTTTGCTGGGCAGCGCGCAACTGCTGTTCATGGGCGGTCTGGCCGCGCGGATGAATTACTTGCAGGTCGATCAGGCTGACCAGTTCCGCCTGCTGGCCGAAGAGAACCGGATCAACATCCGGTTGATCCCGCCTGCACGAGGCGAAATCTTTGACCGCAACGGCGTGCGGTTGGCGCAGAACGTGCCGTCGTACCGGATCGTGATCGTACGCGAGGATGCCGATGATGTGGATGCGGTGATGGACCGGCTGGGCAAGGTCATCGACCTTGATCCCGAAATGCGCGACCGCGCGATGGCCGAAATCAAACGCTCCGCCCCGTTCCTGCCGGTGACCGTCGCCGATGATGTCACATGGGACGAGGTAAGCCGCGTGTCGGTCAACGCCCCCGCCCTGCCCGGTGTCAGCCCCGAGGTCGGCCTGACCCGTGTCTATCCCCGTGGGTCGGACTTTGCGCATATCGTCGGCCGTGTGGGCCGCGTGAGCCAAGCCGATCTGGACGCGCTGGAAAACCCCGATGCCGTGCTGCGCATCCCCCGGTTCCAGATCGGCAAGATCAACGTAGAGGCCCGACAGGAATCCCTGTTGCGCGGCTCTGCCGGCACCAAACAGGTCGAGGTCAACGCCACCGGCCGTGTGATGCGCGAACTAGCCCGCCGCGAAGGGCAATCGGGGGCGGATCTGCAGCTCACCATCGATTCCAAGCTGCAGAACTTTGTGCAGGCCCGGCTGGGTAACGAAAGTGCTGCCGTCGTGATCATGGATTGCGAGAACGGCGATCTGGTCGCCAATGCCTCTTCGCCCAGCTACGACCCGAACCTGTTCATCGGGGGGATATCCTCGGCCGATTATAACCCGCTGCTGCAATCGGAATACCGCCCGCTGGTCAACAAGACCGTGCAGGGCACCTACCCGCCCGGATCGACCTACAAGATGGTCGTGGCCATGGCCGCCCTCGAAGAGGGTATCGTCGGTCCCGAAGAAACCGTCTATTGCCCCGGCCACCTAGAGGTCGGCGGTCGCCGTTTCCACTGCTGGAAACGCGCAGGTCACGGCTGGATCGACCTCGAGAACTCGCTCAAGCAATCCTGCGACGTCTATTACTATGATCTGGCGATGAAAGTCGGGATCGAGAAAATCTCGGCCATGGCGAACCGCTTTGGTCTGGGCTGGAAACACGACCTGCCGCTGTCCTCGGTCGCCGCCGGTCTGGCCCCCACGAAAGAGTGGAAGCAAGCGACCAAAGGCGATTCATGGGTGATCGGCGACACGGTTAATGCCTCTATCGGGCAAGGCTTCACCCTCAGTTCGCCGCTGCAACTGGCGGTGATGACCGCGCGGATCGCCACCAACCGCGCCGTGGTCCCGCGGCTGATCAAATCGATTGACGGTGTCGAACAACCCAGCGGCGCGGGCGAGCCTTTAGGCATGAACGAAAACAACATGCGGCAGGTGCGCAAAGGCATGTATTCGGTGGTAAACGACCGACGCGGCACCGGCTACCGGTCGCGCGTCATCGCCGAGGGTGTGCGCATGGCCGGCAAAAGCGGCACCAGCCAGGTGCGCAACATCACCGCGGCCGAACGCGCGCGCGGGGTCAGCCGCAACGAGGACCTGCCCTGGGAACGCCGCGACCACGCGTTGTTTGTCGCCTTCGCCCCCTATGACAAGCCACGCTATGCGGTATCGGTGCTGGTGGAACACGGCGGCGGCGGATCGACCGCGGCGGCCCCCATCGCCCGCGATGTCATACTGCAAGCGATCTATGGCGGCGAACCGCCGCTAGAGGCCTACCCCACCGCCGACCGCGGCCGCATTGCCGAGCAGCAAAAAGCCCTGCGCGCGATCCAGCCCCAAGCGGACTTCAGCGGGAAAGACCAAGCATGAGCTACCTTGAATATACGGTCAAACATGTCCCCACGGGATTTGCCAAGATCCTGCACCTGAACTGGCCGCTGACCATCCTGCTGGCCGCTGTTTCGGGGGTGGGGTTCCTGATGCTCTACTCCGTGGCCGGTGGCAGCTTTACCCCCTGGGCCGAACCGCAGATGAAACGCTTTGCCCTTGGCATCGCGCTGATGATCGCCGCGGGGATGGTGCCGATCTGGCTTTGGCGAAACCTTGCAGGCGTGGCCTATTTCGGGACCGTAATCCTGCTGATCGGGGTAGAGCTTTTCGGCGCTGTCGGTATGGGCGCGCAGCGCTGGATCGAGATCGGATCATTTCGCCTGCAACCCTCCGAGCTGATGAAGATCACGCTGGTGATGATGCTGGCGGCCTATTACGACTGGCTCCCGCCCAAGAAAACCTCGCGCCCGCTTTGGGTGCTGCTGCCGGTGCTGCTGATCCTGATCCCCACGGCACTGGTGCTGAAACAGCCCGACCTGGGCACCGCGATCCTGCTGATGGCAGCGGGCGGCGGGCTGATGTTTCTGGCCGGAGTGCACTGGGGCTATTTCGCCGTGGTCATCACCGGAGCCGTCGGACTGGTGACGGCGGTGTTCCAGTCCCGCGGCACGCCGTGGCAGCTGATCAAGGATTACCAGTTCCGGCGCATTGACACATTTATCGATCCCAGCACCGACCCATTGGGCGCGGGGTATCACATCACGCAATCCAAGATCGCGCTCGGCTCCGGCGGCTGGACGGGGCGCGGGTTCATGCAAGGCACCCAGTCGCGCCTGAACTTCCTTCCCGAGAAACACACCGACTTCATCTTTACCACCCTGGCCGAGGAATTCGGCTTTGTCGGCGGGTTCTCCCTGCTGGGTCTCTATGCGCTGATCATCGTCTTCTGCGTCGCGGCAGCGCTGATCAACAAGGACCGTTTCTCGTCGCTGCTGACCCTTGGCATCGCACTGAACTTCTTTTTGTTCTTCGCGGTGAACATGTCGATGGTGATGGGGCTGGCGCCCGTTGTCGGGGTTCCCTTGCCGCTGGTCAGCTATGGCGGGTCGGCGATGCTGGTGTTGCTGCTGGCTTTTGGCCTTGTACAATCGGCCCATGTCCACCGCCCCAGATAGGAAGCCCATGCCCCTCAATATCCTTTTCGCCGCGCGCCCCGAACGCTGGGTGACGTATGAAACGCCGCTGCGCCAAGCGCTTGATGCCGCGGGGATCGCGGCTCACCTATCAACGGATATCGCCCCGCAAGACGTGGACTACATCGTCTATGCCCCCAACAGCCCCTTGCAGGATTTCACGCCATACACGCGGGCCAAGGCGGTGCTGAACCTCTGGGCGGGGGTGGAAAACATTACCAATAACCAGACGCTGAAGATCCCTCTGGCGCGGATGGTGGACCCGGGGCTGACCAAGGGGATGGTGGAATGGGTCACGGGCCATGTGATGCGCTACCATCTGGGGCTGGACACGGACATTCGCAAAACGGACACCGATTGGACCCCGCGCACCCCACCGCTGGCACAGGAACGACAGGTCACTATTCTGGGTCTGGGGGCCTTGGGCGCAGCGGTGGCGGAAACCCTGGTCTATCTGGGGTTCAACGTCACCGGCTGGTCGCGCAGCCCCAAGGACATCGCGGGCGTCACCTGCCTGCATGGGGACGCCGGGCGCGCAGATGCGCTGCGCCGTGCCGAGATCGCGGTGCTACTGTTGCCCAACACGCCCGATACCGAAAACACGCTGAATGCCGAGACGCTGGCGCAAATGCCCGCTGGTGCCTGTATCATCAACCCCGGCCGCGGCGCGCTGATCGATGACGACGCGCTGCTGGCAGCGCTCGACAGCGGCCAGATCGCCCATGCCACGCTGGATGTGTTCCGTGTCGAGCCCCTGCCCGCAGACCACCCCTATTGGGCGCATCCCAAGGTCACCGTCACACCCCACATCGCCGCCGAGACCCGCGCGACAACTGCCGCGCAGGCCATCGTCGAAAACATCCGCCGCGGCGAAGCAGGCGAGGATTTCCTGCATCTGGTGGATCGCGCCAAAGGCTACTGACCCGCCCCGTATCAAGGGCGGAATTTGAGTTTATTTGGCAAAATGAAGCTGCAGCCGCGCGCCCCTTCATTTTGCCTCTTAAACTCTCGCCGAAGGCAGGCCGGCCGCGGGCGCTCAGCCTGCTGTCAGGCCGCGCCCCTTCAGCAAAGCCTCTACCCCCGGCAACCGGCCACGGAACGCCTTGTACAGTTCCGCCGCGTCCTGACTGCCACCGGTGGACAGGATGTGCTGCTCTAGCGCGGCGGCGCGGTCGGGATCAAAGGCGCTACCGGCCTCTTCAAAGGCGGCGAAGGCGTCTGCGTCCATCACCTCGGACCACATGTAGCTGTAGTAGCCGCTGGAATAGCCGTCGCCGGAAAAGACATGGGCAAACTGCGGCGTGGCGTGGCGCATGGTGATTGCGGGCGGCATGTCCAGATCGGCCAGCACCTGCGCCTGTTTCTCCATCGGATCGGCAGGTGCCGCACCGTCGTGGAATTCGAGGTCTACCAGCGCAGAGGCGACATATTCGACCGTGGCGAACCCCATGTCGAAATTCGCGGCCCCCAGCACCTTTTCCAGCATCTCGGGCGGCATGGGGTCGCCTGTTTTGGCGTGGGTGGCAAATTGGCTGAGCACTTCGGGCACTTCGAGCCAATGTTCGAACAACTGGCTGGGCAGTTCGACAAAATCACGCGCGACCGATGTACCGCTCACGGATTCGTAAGTCACATCCGACAGCATCTGGTGCATCGCATGGCCAAATTCATGAAACAGCGTGCGTGCATCGTCATAGGACAGCAGCGCGGGCGCGGCTTTGGCAAAGTTGCACACGTTGATCACGACGGGCGACTGCACGTCGGGGAATTTCGCCTGAGACCGCATGGCGCTGCACCACGCGCCCGACCGTTTCGATCCGCGTGCAAAGTAGTCACCGATGAACACGGCCACATGTTCGCCATTGCGGGTCACTTCCCACGCGCGGCAATCGGGGTGATAGAGCGGCACGTCGAGGGGCTTGAATTCGAGAGCGAACAATCGCGTGGCGCAGTCAAAGGCCGCGTCGATCATCCGATCCAGCTGGAAATACGGTTTCAACGCGGCTTCATCCAGATCATGCTCTGCCACGCGCCGTTTCTGCGCATAGTAGCGCCAGTCCCACGGGGCCAGGTCGGCGTTCACGCCATCGTCATGCATCATACGGGTCAGCACCTCGGCGTCCGCCTGCGCTTGGCGCTTTGCCGGGGTCCAGACATCCATCAGCAGCTGGCGCACCGCTTTGGGTGTTTTCGCCATCTCTGTTTCCAGCTTGTAAGCCGCGAAATTGTCATAGCCCAGAAGCTTGGCCCGTTCCTCGCGCAGGGCGAGGATCTCGGCAGCGATGGCGCGGTTATCGGTCTCGCCGCCATTGGCCCCACGGGACTGCCAGGCGAGAAACGCCTTTTCGCGCAGATCACGGCGCGGCGAGAATTGCAGGAACGGTGTGATCAATGACCGCGAAAGAGTAATGACCGGCGCGCCTGCCTCTTTCTCCTCGCCCGCCGCACGGGCGGCATCGATGACAAAGTCGGGCAGCCCTTCCAGATCGGATTCCTCCAACGGCATGAACCAGCTGCGTTCATCCGCCAGCAGGTTCTGGGTGAACTGCGTCCCCAGCACCGCCAGCCGGTTCTTGATCTCTTTCATCCGCGCATCATCCGCACCCTCCAGCGCCGCGCCCGCGCGCACAAAGCCGCGGTGGGTCAGCATCAGCACCCGTGCCTGTTCGGGCGTCAGATCGAAACTGTCGCGATTTTCCCAGACGGAGGCCACACGCGCAAACAGCGCCTTGTTGCTTGAGATGTCAGAGAAATGCGCGGACAGCAGCGGCGAGAATTTGCGCTGCAGGTCTTCGCGCGTGGGGTTGCTGTCGGCCCCTGCGACGGTGAAGAACACGCCCAACACGCGGTCCAGCTGGCTGCCTGCTTCCTCGAGCGCCTCGATCGTGTTGGAAAACGTCGGATCGTATTCGCAGTCGGCGATGGCGTCGATCTCCATCCGGTGGGTCTGCAGGGCCTCGTCCAGCGCGGGGGCGAAATCATCGTCGGAAATCTTGTCGAAAGGGGCGATCTGAAACGGGGTGTCCCAATCCTGTAGCAAAGGGTTTGTCATGGCGGTCTCCTTTACGGATCAAGCTATGCACTGCGGCGGGGCAATACAATCGGATACCCGCGCACCAAGCCACCATGACGGGTCGTCTATTCGCCCGCGTTCCCGCAGATCGGACAGTCGTCGCGTTTGGAGACGCCGATCACGCGGTTCTCGCCGTAGAGCGCATCATACATCAGCATTTGCCCACGCAGCGGGGCACCGGCACCGGTGATCAGCTTGATCGCCTCGGATGCCATCATCGCGCCGATCACGCCGGGCAACGGGCCGATCACCCCGGCCTGCGCACAGCTGGGGGCAAGATGGGCCGCCGGGGCCTGCGGGAAGATGCACTGGTAGCACGGCGCGCCCTTGGAGGGGTCAAAGATGCTCAGCTGTCCTTCCCATTGCGACAGCGCCCCCGAGATCAGCGGCAAACCGGCCGCGACACAGGTGCGGTTCACCAGATAGCGCGTGTCGAAATTATCCGTGCCGTCCAGCACCAGATCGTAGTCGGCGAAAAGCTCTGCCGCGATGTCTTCCGTCAGGCGGCGGTGATAGGGGCGCACGGTGACAAAAGGGTTCTGCGCCTCCATCTCGGCCTGCGCTGAAAAGACCTTGGGCGTGCCGATGGCGCTGTCCTTGTGGATCACCTGTCGTTGCAGATTGGCATTCTCGACCACGTCGTCATCGATCACACCAATCGTGCCGACACCGGCCGCCGTCAGGTATTGCAGCACCGGCGCGCCAAGCCCACCCGCGCCAATGACCAGCACCCGCGCCTGCTTCAGCGCCTTCTGCCCCGGTCCGCCGACCTCGCGCAGCACGATGTGGCGGGCATAGCGGTTCAGCTCCGTTTCCGAGAATGTGCCGGTTTGCGCGGCGGGCGTGGGTGCGGCCACCGGTTCGGCGCGGGCGCGCAGGCGGTTCAACACCCAGCTATAGCCGAAGATCAGCAGCAGAAATCCCGTCAGCAGCAGCCATGGTGCTGCCGAGCCACCAGTCGCCACGCGCAAGGGGTGCGCTGCGGGCAGCAAGAGGTTCAACCCGATCACCAGACCAAACAGCATGCCCAACACCACGACGCGCCGTTCGCGCGGCTGGCCGAACGCAGCCCCCGCGCCCCAGATCAACGCGGCCAGTCCCAGCACCAACAGCATCAGACGCCTCCGCCTGTGACATGGGGATGTGGTTGCATGAATGATTGGCGCATAAGGCCCCCGCTTTGTTTCCGGGTGTTCAGACCCTAAAGCGGCAACCTAAGCATTTTTCCGCCGACACCAACCCCAAAGCTACGCCCTGCCCGCCAGAGCGCCGCAAGCGTCGCGCCGCTGCATCAGGTCAAAAGACGCGCTGCCCTTCGACCCATGTCTCGCGCAGGATCGGCAAGCCGTCGAGCCGCGCAAACCGGATCACATCGCCGCGTGTGCCGACCTCTATCGTGCCGCGGTCCGTCAGCCCGACGCTTTGTGCAGGCGCGTGGGTGACCGTCGCGAGCCCGCGCGCCAGATCCCCCCACAGTTCCCCCAGTTGCAATGCCGCGATCAACAGGCCCGCGGGCACGTAGTCGGACGACAGGATATCCAGCCGGTCCGCCTTCGCCAGATCAAGGGCGGCGACATTGCCCGAATGCGACCCGCCGCGAATGACGTTTGGCGCGCCCATGATGGTCGCGATCCCATTGGCATGACAGCTATGCGCCGCCTCGATCGTGGTGGGAAACTCGGCAAGCCGGACGCCGTAGCGGTGGCTCGTCTCGACCTGCTCGGCGGTGGTATCGTCGTGGCTGGCAAGCGCTGCGCCATATCGTGTGGCTGCCGCAACGGTCGCGGCCTCGTGGGTTTTGCCATATTGCTTTTGCACATCGTACAGAGTGTCCACATGACGCTGGAAGGCGGCGGCATCAAAGCTGTGTTTGCCGCGCACGTAAGCCTCGAATTTCGACAGATCGCGGAACTGACGCTGACCCGGCGTGTGGTCCATCATAGAGACGATGCCAACGCGATCCTCTGGGCCGAATTCGGCCAGCTCTTCGGCCAGCGTTTCCGAACAGATCTCGGCCCGCAGGTGGATGTGGTGGCTGATCCGCAGAGCTCCGGCGGCGCGCATCGCCAGAATGGTATCGACCATGCCGCGCGCATATCTCTGGTACTGGTGCTCGGCCGAGATCATCGACCCGACGCGGATCGCATCGAACACGGTGGTGATGCCGGTGCCCGCCAGTTCACGGTCATGGGCGAGGATGGCCGCGCGGTGCGGCCAGTCGACCTTGGGGCGCGGCGACATATGCCGTTCCAGATTATCGGTGTGCAGTTCGACCAGACCGGGCGCGATGTAGTCGCCCTGCATGTCCTGCGCGCCTTTGGGCACGGCGGTGCCGAAATCGATGTCGGTGATTACCCCGTCTGCGATGCGGAGCGTTCCGGTCTCGACGCGATCCCGCAGGATCAGGCGGGCGTTGGCGAAAATTGTCTCTTGGGTCATGGCATCATCTTCTGATTGGACTGGCCAGCGTCGCAGGCTGTCTGGGAAAGGTGCTGGCGTATCGTGGCAATGGTCTGCGCCAAGGGACCGCTGTTGTCGATCACCTGATGGGGAATACCGAGGGGCATGGCGAAATCCGCACGGGCCAGGCGGCGCTCTATCTCGGCGGCGTCCTCGCGGTTGCGCGCCGTCAGACGGGCGGCGAGGATGTCATGATCCGCTCGCAGCAAAATCACGCAAAACCGCGCGAAGAGGGCCTGTGCCTGCGGCAGGACGGCCCGTGACAGGTTCACCAGCACATCGCGCCCCTGCGCCACCTCTAGCGCGACGGACTGCGGGATGCCGTAGTGCCAACCATGCGCATGCCAGCTGAGGATAAACGCACCGTCATCCTCTGCCTTCCTGAAGGCACGCTCCGACACGCCGTCGAATGCTTCTCCGCCAAGGGTTGCGGGCCGCGAGATCACGCGCCGCGCAAGGCAAAGCGACGGGTCCGCCGCGGCCAGCCCCTCCATCACGCTGTCTTTCCCCACACCAGAAGGCCCGACGACTGCAATGAACCGCCCCGTCATGCGGCCAGCCCCGGGGTGAACCGGGTCACGTCAAACTGCCGGTCGCAAATTTCGTCGCGCGCGGCGTGGTCGTGAAAAATCCCGATGATGGCAGCGCCACGCGCCTTCGCCTCGGCGATCATCTTTAGCACGGTGGCGCGGTTCACGGGATCAAGGCTGGCGGTCGGTTCATCCAGCAATAGCGCGGGATAGGGGTAGGCAAAACCGCGTGCGATATTGACGCGCTGCTGCTCTCCGCCCGAGAAGGTCGTGGGGCTCAGCTGCCACAGACGTTCGGGTATATTCAGTCTCTGCAAAAGGGTTTTCGCCTGCGCTTCGGCAGTGGCGCGATCAGATCCGGTGGCCATCAGCGGCTCTGCCACCACGTCCAGCGTCGATACCCGTGGCACAACCCGCAGGAACTGGCTGACATAGCCCAATGTGGTGCGGCGCAGCTGGATCACCTGCCTTGGTGCCGCGGTCACGACATCCAGATCGCCCACCATAATGCGCCCCGACTGGGTCAGGTAATTGCCGTAAATCATCCGCATCAGGGTCGATTTACCCGCCCCCGAGGCCCCGACCAAAGCGATACACTCCCCCTGTGCCACCGACAGCGACGCCCCCGCCATAACAGAGATTTCGGCAGCCCCCTGATTGTGCAACACAAAAGATTTCGACACGTTTTCAACAGTAATCATCGGGTTCATACCTGTAGGACAGAGGAAACAAGAAGCTGCGTATAGGCATGCTGCGGATCGTCGAGCACCTGATCGGTCAGCCCGCTTTCGATCACATGGCCGTCTTTCATGACCATCAGCCGGTCGGCCAGCAAACGCACCACAGCCAGATCATGGGTGACGATTATGGCGCTCAACCCCATCTCGCGCACGAGACCCCGCAGCAGATCCAGCAGCCGCGCCTGCACGCTGACATCCAGACCGCCGGTGGGTTCATCCATGAACACCAACCGCGGGCCAGTCACCAGATTGCGCGCGATCTGCAAGCGCTGCTGCATGCCGCCGGAAAATGCCGTGGGCCGGTCGTCAATCCGGTCGGCGCTGATCTCGACGCGGCCCAGCCAGTCGATCGCCTTGTCGCGGATGTCGCCATAATGGCGTGCGTTCACGGCCATCAGCCGCTCGCCCACATTGCCGCCTGCGCTGACATTCATGCGCAGCCCGTCGCGGGCGTGCTGATGCACAAAGGCCCAATCGGTGCGCGACAACATGCGGCGTTCAGGCTCGCTCATCGTGACCGTATCGCGCAGGCCCTCGGCGCGGGTGTCGAAACGGACGGCCCCGGCGTCGGGCTGCACATGCCCTGCCAAACAGTTCAGAAGCGTCGACTTGCCCGACCCGCTTTCCCCGACGATGCCCATCACCTCGCCCGGATAAAGATCAAACGACACGTCGGTGCAGCCGATCCGTGCGCCGTACATCTTGGCGATGCCTTCCACTTGCAACAAAGGGGTCATGCCGCGTCCTCCGCCAAGGGGGCACCCTGCGCACCCAGATGCCCCGCCGCACGCCGCGCGCCGCAGTAATCCGTATCCGAACACATGAACATCCGCCCGCCGGCGTCATCCATGATCAGCTCGTCCAGATAGCTGTCCGTCGCGCCGCATAGGTCACAGGCATGATCCGCCTTGCTCGGCTCGAACGGGTAGTCATCGAAGTCCAGACTGACCACCTGCGTATAGGGCGGCACCGCATAGATGCGCTGTTCGCGGCCTGCGCCGAACAGTTGGATACCCGCCATCTCGAGCTTGGGGTTATCGAACTTGGGGATCGGGGACGGGTCCATGACATAGCGCCCCTCGACCTTCACCGGATAGGCATAGGCCGTGGCAATCGCGCCGTGCTGGCTGATGTCTTCGTAAAGTTTCACGTGCATCAATCCGTATTCCTCAAGGCTGTGCATCTTGCGTGTCTCGACCTCTGACGGTTCAAGAAACCGCAGGGGTTCGGGGATCGGCACCTGATAGACAAGGATCTGGTCTTCGCGCAGGGGTGTTTCGGGGATGCGGTGACGGGTCTGTATGACGCTGGCCTCTGTGGTGGCCTCGGTCACGGCGACACCCGCCGTTTTCTCGAAAAACCGCCTGATAGAGACTGCATTGGTCGTATCATCGGCGCCCTGATCGATCACCTTGAACCGGTCCTCGGGCGTCAGAACCGCTGCCGAAACCTGCACACCGCCCGTGCCCCAGCCGTAGGGCATCGGCATCTCGCGGCTGGCAAAAGGCACCTGATACCCCGGTATCGCCAATCCTTTCAGTATAGCGCGGCGGATCATGCGTTTGGTCTGCTCGTCCAGATAGGCGAAGTTATAGTCGCTCATGACGCTACCCCTTCCTTCATTTTGCCCTTTAAACTCCCCCCGGAGGGGCCCTTCCCGTCGGTCTGTCCCGCCGCCTGCTCTGATGCCTGTGCCTCGCGGCGCAGTTTGCGGATCAGCTCCAGTTCGGATTGGAAGTCGACGTAGTGAGGCAGTTTGATATGCTCCAGAAACCCCGTCGCCTGGATGTTGTCGGCGTGATACAGCACAAATTCCTCGTCCTGCGCGGGGGCACCTAGGTTATCCTCGCCCAATTCTTTCCAGCGCAACGCGCGGTCGACCAGCGCCATAGAGATCGCCTTGCGCTCCGTCATCCCGAAGACCAGCCCGTAGCCGCGCGTGAATTGCGGCGGTTCGGTTTTCGAGCCTTTGAACTGGTTGACGGTTTCGCATTCGGTCAGGGTGATCTCGCCGATGTCGATGGCAAAGCCGAGCTCGGGGATCTCCATCTCGACCGCGACCGCACCGATGCGCAGCTCTGCCACAAAGGCGTGGTTGCGCGCATAGCCCCGTTGGGTGGAATAGGCCATGCCAAGGATAAACCCCTCGTCCCCCCGTGTTAGAGCCTGCAAACGCAGGGCACGGCTCGCCGGAAGCTCCAGCGGGCTGCGGGTCAGATCGTCCGGTGTGTCCGCCCCTGCGGGTTCCGACTGGATCAGATCCTCGCGATCAAGGAACCCCATGATATGCGGCGTTTCGCCTGCATTAGGCTCTGTTTGCGGCATCTCGCCAAACTCGCCATCGGCGGCGAGTTTGAAGTCCAGCAGACGGTGGGTGTAGTCAAATGTCGGCCCCAGCACTTGCCCACCGGGTGCATCCTTGAATGTGGCAGACACCCGGCGGTCGAAGGCCATGGTGGCCGTATCCACCGGGTTAGAGCCGCCAAAACGCGGCAGCGTGGTACGGTAGGCGCGGATCAGAAAGATCGCCTCTATCAGATCACCGCGCGATTGTTTGATCGCCAGCGCAGCAAGGTCGGGATCATACAGCGACCCTTCCGCCATCACCCGATTAACGGCGAGCGTCATCTGCTCGCGGATCTGGTCTACCCCCAGTTCCGCCACATCACGGTCCCCGCGCCGTTCCTCGGCCAGCCAGGCATGGGCGTTGTCGATGGCGCGCTCGCCCCCTTTGACAGCAACGTACATCAGCGGACCCTCGTCGTGCGTGGCAGCGCCGCAAGCCGGTTTGCGCAGGTGAAAATGAAATCCAGCCCCAGAGGGAACAGCGCGGCGTTGCGTTGGAATGCGGCAGTATCCGGCAGCGACAGGTTGGCGGTATCCTTGATACCTGGTCCGCTTAGGGTCGCACCCAGAGACGTGAGGTCTGGCACCTCGACAACCACAGTCGCTGACCGGTCGGGATATTCGGCTGTGCCGATGGCAAATTCGCAAAGCGGGAGTTCATCCCAAGCCCCGACGGCAAACATCGCCTGTGCCGGCGGCACAAAGGGCGCGCCGGTCTGAAAGGTGATCCAATCGCGCACGTCTTGGGTGTCAAAAGCGGTGCCGAGATAGATTGGCGTATCGGGATCACACAGCGTCAGGATCGCGGTGCCGGCGGCCGCGCCAAGCGGGGCGGGCGGCGTGGCCCCAGAGACGTCACAGATCGTCCCCGGGCGCGCCATGGCGGTCATCAGCCCGCGAAACGCGCGGGCGGCGTCGATCGGGGCGTCGGTAAAGCCACCCTCCAAAGCATGGGTCTGCATCAGTCTTCCCCTCGTACCATCGTAAAGAAATCCACCTTGGTCGCTGCCGCCTTGGCCGCGCGGGTGGCCTTGGCCGTGTCACGCCCCTTGCGCAGGGGCGCGAGGATCGCGGCCTCTACCTGCGCCGCCGCGTCGGTTTGCATCAGCGCGTCAATCAGCGCCGTCTGCAGCGCGTGATCCTTGCTGCGGCCCTGCACATAGCCGTGACCCACCGTACCGCAGCCCAGTTTGACTGACGCACGGGTGACGGACATCTCGCCAAGGTTGAACGCGGCGCCGACGGCCCCTGCCCGACCGCGCACCATTACGCCGCCAATTTCCGGCGCGCGCAGAATGCTGTGATCAGGGTGGGTGCCATAGGCAGCCCAAAGGCGCGCGACCTCGGCGGCGGGGGATTTGGCAAGCAGACCCAACCATGCCTTACGCGGCGCATGAGGGTCGATTTCTGAGTTCATCATATTCATCTAGACACCTTTTCGAGTTGTCTATACAACTAGACAAATACTACCTGTGAGGCCGATCAGCGCCAAGCCCTCCTTTTGCGAAATATTTGTGACATGCCCCAACGCACCCCGATCTGGACCGCCATCGCCCATAGCCTGCGCAGCGACATCGCAGCGGGTGTCTATGGCCCCGACGACAAGCTGCCGACCGAAAGCGCGCTGGCGGCGCGGTTCGGGGTGAACCGGCATACGGTGCGGCACGCGATCAAGGCGCTGACCGACGAAGGGCTGGTGTTGCCGCGGCGCGGTGCGGGGGTGTTCGTGACCTCGACGCCCACCGATTACCCCATCGGCCGCCGCGTGCGGTTTCACCAGAACCTGTCGGCGCAGGGGCGGATGCCAAGCAAGGAGTTCCTGACGTTGGAAACCCGCACAGCGCGCCCCGAAGAAAGCGACGCACTTGCGCTGGCGCAGAACGCACANGTGCAGGTCTGCGAGGGGCTGNCCTTTGCNGACGGTCAGGTGATCGCNCTGTTTCGCAGCGTCTTCTCTGCCGCGCGCTTCCCCGANATGCTGGCGCATCTTGAACAGGCGCAATCGGTGACGGNGGCGCTGCGGCTCGGGGGCGTGACGGATTATACCCGCNCATCAACCCGCATCAACGCCAAGCTCGCCAGCGCCACCCAGGCGCTGCANCTNCGNGTGGCCGAGGGCGCGCCGATCTTGCGCACGATCAACCTGAATGTGGATGATCANGGGCAACCGCTGGAATACGGGCGCACGTGGTTNGCNGGGGACAAGGTGACCCTGACACTGGCAGATACCTGAAATCNCGTGGCGTTANTCGTANCGCTCCAGAAANGCCTCGGCTGACAGCGCGCGGAAATCATCCAGCGCGCGGTGCAAGGCNTCATGNGGCCANTCCCACCATGCCAGCGCCATCATCCGGTCAGCGATGCCCGCGCTGAACCGCGCCCGCAGCGGCACCGCNGGAATNCCCGCGACGATCATATAGGGGGCGACATCCTTGGTCACGATGGCCCCACCCGCGACNACCGCGCCGTGGCCGATCGTTACCTCTGGCCGCACCTGTGCGCCATTGCCAAGCCATGTGTCATGGCCAAGGGTAACGCGCCGGCTGCGGCGGTGTGCAAACCAAGCGTCATCGTCAGCCGCACCGTCAAAGTAGTCGCCCGCGCGGTAGTGAAAGTGATGCAGGCTGGCTTTTTCCATCGGGTGGTCTGTGGCCCCGATCCGCACATAGGCCGCGATGTTCGAGAATTTGCCCACGGTGGTGTTGGCAATGTCGGCGTAGCGGTCGCAATAGCTGTAATCGCCAAGCTGGCTNTGGGCGATCCGCGACCCGCGCCCGANCTCTGTATAGGCTCCGAATGTGGCATCTTTGATCTCGCAGTCGGGNTGGATGAAGGGGCNGTCGGCAGTCAGGCGCGGCATCAGTGACCGCCCTCGTCACCGTTGATCAGCTTGCGGCGCAACCAGCCCGAGAAACTGTCCATCGCCATGACCATGAGCACGATCAGCACGATATAATAGGTCACCTCTTCCCAGTCCTTCTGGGTGGCAATCGCCTGCGTCAGCAGCAGACCGATGCCGCCGCCGGTGATCGCCCCGATGATCGTCGCAGAGCGGGTGTTGGATTCAAGGAAATAGAGGACCTGGCTCAGCAGCACGGGCACGATCTGCGGCAGCACCCCAAAGCGGTAGCGTTGCAGCGGCTTGGCCCCGGTAGAGGCGATGCCTTCGATCTGTTTGCCGTCCACATTCTCCAGCGCTTCCGAGAACATCTTGCCGAAAGACCCTGTGTCGGTCAGCAGGATCGCCAAGGCTCCGGTCAGCGGCCCCGGCCCGAAGGCGCGCGACAGNACGATGGTCCAGATCAGCCCGTCGACACCGCGCAGGAAATCGAACATCCGCCGNGCNGCAAAGCGCAAGGANCGCAGCGGGGTAAAGTTCTTGGCCGCAAGAAACCCCAGCGGCANGGCGATGATCGCCGCGCCGAATGTGCCCAGAAAGGCCATCAGCAAAGTCTCGTAAAGCGCCCAGGCCACATCACTGTGCCGCCACATGCGGTTGGTCCAGAAGTCATGGAAGATCGCACCCGCTTCACCGCTGAACGCACGCCCCATCAGCGCGACCGGGCCCAGCCCGTGGTAGGGGCTGTCGAGCGTGAAAAAGAACAGCTCCCACCCGTAGTCGTATTTGAACACCTCGGTCCGGTTGCGGGTGATCGTCAGCCGCCCTGCCTCGGTGTTGATCATCACGCGGTTCTTGGACGCGCTGATATAGTCGGGNATGTCGCCGGGCGGGAATGTCGCCTGAACGCCGCGCTGCCCCGGCTCGGCCCTGACCGTGCCATAGCCCGGGATGTCATAGCTGACCTGCGGGCCAAAGGTCACGATATGACCGCCCCCCAGATCCGCGACAGGGCGATCCCCCAAGGTGACCCAATCGGGAGCCGTGCCGGCTTCATATGCGCCCTTACGCTCGCCTTCGATCGCGACGGAAAACGCGCCGTCGCGGTTATCCTGCGTGACATGGGTCTTGTAGCTATAGGCATCGGCCACCAGCGTGCGGGCATTGCCCACGTTGATCCGATCCCCCAGNCCCGGAATATCGAAGGCAAAGAAGATATAGACGAAATAGGCCAGAACGATCACGGGCAGCGCCAGCGCAGCCATCCGCTTGCGCGAGAAATGGACCATCGTCTGGGTNTGAAGGGCGGTCGCGGTCATAGGGTCACCTTTGCGCTCGGCAGGCCGTGGGTCAGACGGTTACGGAAAACNGAAGAAAGCTGGTCGACGATCACAATCGTCAGGAACAGCAGCAGGAAGATGGCAGCGGCCTCGTCGAATTTGCCCTGCCCCCAGCTCATGGTGTTGCGCAGGTCATAGCCGATGCCCCCTGCCCCGACGAAGCCAAGGATCGCAGAGGCGCGGATGTTGATCTCGAACCGCAGGAGCGCATAGCTGATGTAGTTCGGGGCCACCTGCGGGATCACGCCAAGCCACATGCGCTGGCTCCACCCCGCCCCGACAGAGGCAAGNCCCTCTACCGGTTTGAGNGATGCGTTTTCATTCACNTCCGAGAACAATTTACCCAAGGCACCGATGGTATGCAGCGCGATGGCGATCATCGCAGGNACCGGCCCGCCCCCCAGCAGAAAGATCAGCACCAGCGCGATGACAATCTCGGGNATGGCGCGCAGCAGATCCAATACGCGGCGCAAAGGGCCCACAAGCCACGGCACCGGAGCCAACCCGCGCGTGACCATCAGCGACAAGAACAGCCCGACCATCGCCCCCAGCAGGGTCGAGGCNGCGGCGATATTCACCGTCTCTATCAGCGAGGGCAGGTATTTCGCCATATAGCCGGGCAGCAGGTGCCCGCGTTCTANCGCTTCGCCGATCACATCNGCGGGGAAATCCAGAATATTCGGCAAGCCGTCCCAGAACCCGCCCGCATTGCGGTTGCCTGCGGTGTTAAATCCACCCACCAGCAGCGCTACGAAAAGGATCAGAAGCACCAGATTCATCCAGCGTTTTGATCGGGCCAGTGCCAGATAGTTTTCCTGAATCCCTGCCAGNTCNGGGTCGGTTTGCGATGTCGCGGTCATGGGAAGCCCTTACGTAAAAATGCTGGCCCCGATGCGGATCGGAGCCAGCGANAGTGCTTAAATCACTTGGATCAATTCGATTTTGCCTTGCGGGCTTCGATGATCGACACATAGGCGTCATGGGTNATCGGATCGAACCCAAGGCTGTCGCCCGCNGCCACGCCATAGGCGCAGTCGGGGTCGTTCTCGTACAGGTTGTCGACCAGCGCGGTCATCTTGTCTTTGACGTCCTGAGGCAGGCTGGTGCGCAGCACGACGGGGCCTTCAGGGATCGGCTTGGNACGCCAGATTTCCACCAGATCGTTCATATCGACCAGGCCTGCGTCCACGGCCTTGCGCAGCGCGCCGGAGTTGTAGCCGTCTTCCCAGTTGCCCTGACCATCAGCCCAGGTCACGCCTGCATCGATGTCGCCATTGTTGACCGCAACGATGGTCTGCTCGTGACCGCCGGTGAACTTGACCTCGCCAAAATACGCGCCGGANTCCATGGTGATCTCTTCGCCCATCTGGGGGATCTCGATCGACGGGATCAGATAGCCNGAGGTGGAGTTCGGNTCACCGAAACCAAAGACCTTGCCCTTGACGTCTTCAAGCTTGGTGATGCCGCTGTCGGCGCGGGCAAACCCGATGGAGTGGTAGCCATAGGACCCGTCCACGTTGATTTTCACCAGCACAGGCTCGACCGCTTCGGCGTCTTGCAGATACACNGCNGCATAGGNGGAAGCACCCAACCATGCCATGTCCAGCGTGCCACCCAGCAGACCCTGGATAACGCCGTTATAATCGGCAGGGGCGAACAGCTTGGTCGGGACGCCCAAGGCATCCTCGGTCATGGCGCGCATACATTCGTTCGAATTCATCCGGTCCTGCGCGTTCTCGCCGCCCAGAATACCGATGCGGAATTCGGAAATGGCTTCGGTTTGGGCNACAGCACCCGTCGCAAGGGCGGTCGTCGCGAAAGCAGCAGCAAGTAGTTTGTTCATCGGTCGTCTCTCTTTTTGCAGATAGGCCCCCGAGGATCGGAGGCTGGGGATGAAAAGATAATTGGGGTTATTGCGCCGCCACCGTTTCGGGACGGGCGGACAGCGTTTCGATCTGGGTCGATGTCGTTGCTTCGGAAAAGCTGGCATCCGCCCCGTAAATGTCGCGCGCCACACCGGTGGTCAGCTGCGCGGGCGTGCCGTCAAACACGATGCGCCCCTGCCGCATGCCGATCACGCGGTCGCAATAGCGNCGCGCGGTGTCCAGCGTGTGCAGGTTCGCGATCACCATGCGCCCGTCCTGTTCGTGGATNTCCCGCAGCGCCTGCATCACCAGCTGNGCGTTCATCGGATCAAGCGAGGCAATGGGTTCATCGGCCAGAATAATCGTGGGGTCCTGCATCAGCGCGCGCGCGATGGCGACACGTTGCTGCTGCCCGCCCGACAGGGCCTCGGCGCGTTTGGGAGCGTGCTCGGCAATGCCCAGACGGTCCAGAATATCGATGGCGCGGATGATGTCGTTCTCGGGGTAGAGGTTGAACATCGTCGCCAATGTCGACCGGCGGTTCAACGTGCCGTGCAGCACGTTCGANACCACATCCAGACGCGGCACCAGATTGAACTGCTGAAAGATCATCGCGCAATGGGATTGCCAGTCGCGCTTCTCGGCCCCACGCAGCTTGGTGATGTCGCGCCCGTTGACCAGAATCTCGCCCGAACTGGCAGGGGTCAGGCAGTTCATCATCCGCAGCAGCGTCGACTTACCGGCACCGGAACTGCCAATGATGCCAATCATCATCGGGCGGTCGACGGAAAAGCTCGCTGCGTGAACGGCTGTATTCGCGCCAAATGTTTTTGTGACGGCTTGAAGCTGAAGCATTCGGTTCCCCTTTTTTCGGGGAACCTAGGGCGGCATTAATTCACATTCGTTTCAGCTTTATGAAAGTTTCACGACAGCGGAACCTTTCACGATCCTAGTCTATTTCAGGCCGGTAGAGCCGAATCCGCCGTCCCCGCGCGTGGTATCGGACAANGCNTCNACCTCGACACAGGCGTATTGNTGAACCTGCGCAATAACAGCCTGCGCGATCCTATCCCCNTGCCGGATAACGAAAGGCNCATCCCCTACATAGTACAGCCCGACCNTCACCNCNCCGCGGTAATCCTCGTCCACNGTGCCGGGCGCATTGGGAATCAGAAACCCGTGCTTCAACGCCAGGCCCGACCGTGGCCGGATCTGCATCTCTGTCCCGCGCGGCAGCTCGACCGAGAACCCNATAGAGATCAGACTGATCTGCCCTTTTACAAATTCCATCGGCCCGTCNGGCAGAAAGGCCCGCAAATCCATNCCCGCCGCNCCGGCAGTGGCATAGGACGGCAGCGGCANATCNTCATTGCCGCTGACCCGTTTGAATTTGATCTCGCTCATCATCCGCTCCACCGCACNCGCGCTTTCCAAATGGTTTCAAATCCTCGCCGAAGGCAAGAAAACTCTAGCTCAACGCTTCTGCAATGCGCGCGGCCAACTTCTGTGCCACCTGATTCTTGCCCATACGCGGCCAGCTTTCGGCACCCGCATCCGTGATCAGGGTCACAGCATTTTCCGACCCTCCCATAATGCCTGTCGCCGGTGAGACATCATTCGCAACGATCCAGTCGCAGCCTTTGCGCAGCCGTTTNGCCGTGGCNTTTTCAACGACGTCATTCGTCTCGGCNGCAAAGCCCACGACCANCTTGGGCCGCCGCNCCCCCGCCGCGCTGACGGTTTTCAGAATATCGGGATTTTCNGCAAAGCTCAGTACCGGCAGCCCGTCTTTCGATTTCTTGAGCTTTCGATCACTGGCACTGGCCATGCGCCAGTCCGCCACCGCCGCGGCAAANACGCCTGCGTCGACGGGCAAGGCGGCCTCTACCGCCTCCTGCATCTGCTGCGCCGTTTGCACGCGGATCACCTCTACCCCGTCGGGCGGGGGCACGTCGGCAGGGCCAGTGACAAAGATCACCTGAGCCCCCAACGCCGCCAGCGCGCGCGCGATCGCTGTGCCCTGCGCGCCCGAGGACCGGTTCGCGATATAGCGGACAGGGTCAATCGGCTCATGCGTCGGGCCGGAGGTCACCAGAATACGTCGCCCCTTTAGCGGACCATCGGCCAGCTGCGCCTCGACCGCGGCGACGATCTCAAGCGGTTCAGACATGCGNCCGGGGCCGAATTCCCCGCAGGCCATATCNCCATCATTCGGGCCGACCACATGGATGCCATCACCGCGCAGGGTCGCAAGGTTGCGNTGCGTCGCGGGGTGGTCCCACATGCGCACGTTCATCGCCGGNGCNATCAGCACCGGCGTATCTGTCGCCAACAANAGGGTAGAGGCCAGATCATTCGCCACACCGCTCGCCATCTTGGCCATCAGATCCGCCGTGGCAGGGGCCACCACAACCAAATCCGCGACACGGCTTAGCTGGATATGCCCCATCTCGGCCTCGTCGCCCAAATCGAACAAGTCNCGATACAGCTTCTGCCCCGCCAACGCCGAAACNGANANNGGCGTCACAAATTCTTCGCCCGCGCGGGTCAGCACGGGCGTNACAGTNGCNCCGCGTTCGCGCAGGCGACGGATCAGATCAAGGGATTTGAAAGCGGCAATGCCGCCCCCGATTATCAGCAGAATATGTTTGCCAGCCAGCATGATCGCCCCCGTCGTCGGTNTTCGTCCCGACCATAGGGGGGCGGTTCATTTTCCGCCAGCCCGTTCCTGCGGCAGCGCGCGCAGACGCGGGATCATATCTGAGGGCTCACATCAGGAAGTGGCGCACCTCGGAGGATTGTGTCTCAAGCGTTTTGCGCATCTTGCCAAAGGCCGCGGCCTCCAGCTGGCGCACGCGTTCTTTCGACAGNCTCAGCTCGGCACCCAGACTTTCAAGCGTGCGTGGCTGGTCGCGCAGCTTGCGCTCGCGCACAATGAATTGTTCGCGTTCGTTCAGGGCCTGCATCGCCGACAACAGCCAGCTGCGCAACGTCAGCGTGTCGTGGCTTTCCTCGATACGTTCGGCGGCCTGCGCACTNTCATCGACCAGCGCGTCGATCCACTCGCGGCCCTCGTCCTCGGCGGATTGCGTCGCGTTCAACGAGAAGTCAGAGCCGGACAAACGCCCCTCCATCATCTCGACGTCATGCATCGGCACGCCAATCTCGGTAGANATCATCTGACGCAGCTGATGCTTGTCCAGGGTCTCGCCCGCGGCNTGGGCCTCNCGCTCAAGGCGTGCCTGTACGCGGCGCATGTTGAAGAACAGCGATTTCTGAGAGGACGTAGAGCCGGTGCGCACCATCGACCAGTTGCGCATGACGTGGTCCTGAATGCTCGCCTTGATCCACCAGACGGCATAGGTGGAAAAGCGCACCCCGCGGTCGGGGTCGAATTTGTCGGCAGCTTTCATCAGGCCCAATCCGGCCTCTTGGATCAGATCGTTCATCGACGCGCCATAGCGCTTGAATTTACCCGCCATCGAGATAGCTAGACGCATGTAAGCTGTGATCAGCCGNTGCAGCGCTTCCTCGTCGCGTTCGTCCCGCCAGGCATAGGCAAGCTTCAGTTCTGTCTCCGCATCCAAAAGCTCTGCTTTCATTGCGGTGCGGGTCAAAGAAAATTCACGTGATTGCGCCAGCGTCATGATGTCCATCCCTACTATTGAGGCACATCTGTCTGCGCCTTTTTCATCTAAACGCGGAAAACCGCCAGTTGGTTCACGCGGAATCGAAAAAGAATCGGCTTTTTTCCGCGCAGCTTGCTTTGACTTTGTGACAATGACGCTAAATAAATCGCAAACCACTGGGCGAATAAGGCGCGCTGATCATGACTATCTGGCATTGGGTGCGCCACGGCCCGACCCACGAGAAAAACTTTGTCGGCTGGCGCGATGTCCCTGCCGATCTGTCCGATGTCGCACAGCTCGGGCGGCTCAACGCGCATCTCCCGCAGAGGGCCGTGATGGTATCCTCGGACCTTATCCGCGCTTCTGCCACCGCCGATACGCTGGCCTCTGCCAGCCGCCTGCGCCTGCCCCATGACCGCGACCTGCGCGAGCTTGATTTCGGGCTGTGGGATGGCATGCACGCCCGCGATGTATCGCAAAGCCACCCCGAGCTCAGCCGCGCCTATTGGACCACACCGGGTGACATCGCCGCCCCCGAAGGCGAAAGCTGGAACGACGCGGCCCGCCGGATCAACACCGCCGTTGACCGGATCACACAGGCCCATCCGAACACAGATATCATCGCCGTGGCGCATTTCGGCGTGATCCTGACACAGGTCCAGCGCGCGCTTGGCGTGGATGCCCATGCCGCGATGGCCCATAAGATCGACAACCTGTCGGTCACGGATATACACATCACCCCGCAGGGGTGGGACATCGGCACCATCAACCATCAGGTCTGACGGCCCCGCCCCTACCTTCATTTTGCCAATTAAACTCAAATCCCGCGCTTTCCACGCCCGTTAACGCTTATTAAACACCCCCGCCCTACCCCTGAGGTATCGCAAGGCATCAGGGGTAGAATGGTCGCACGGGCATATACGGTCGCATTCCAGGGCATCGACGCGCGCATCGTCGAGGTGCAATGCGCGCTCTCTGCCGGTATGCCCGCCTTTTCAATCGTGGGCCTGCCCGACAAAGCGGTGTCGGAAGCGCGCGAAAGGGTCCGCGCCGCGCTTGGCGCGATGGCCATCGCCCTGCCCAGCAAACGGATCACGATCAACCTCAGCCCTGCCGACCTGCCTAAAGAAGGCAGCCATTTCGACCTGCCGATCGCGCTGGCCCTGCTGGGGGCGATCGATATCCTGCCGAATGATGTCATCCAAAGCACCGTCGCCTTGGGCGAACTGTCGCTGGACGGGAGCCTGATCCCCGTGATCGGCGCACTGCCTGCGGCGATGGCTGCGGCGGAAAACGGGCGTAGCCTTCTGTGCCCCGCTGCCTCTGGTGCCGAAGCGGCTTGGGTCGGCAATGCGCAGGTGATCGCGGCCCCCAGCCTCGGCGCGGTGGTGCGGCATTATACCGGCCAAACCCCGCTGCCGCCTGCCACCCCCGGCGAAGTCTCGCAAAGCCCCAGCCAGCATGACCTGCGTGATGTCAAAGGTCAGGAACGCGCCAAACGCGCCTTGGAAATCGCGGCCGCGGGACGCCATCACCTGATGTTTGTCGGCACGCCCGGCTCGGGTAAATCCATGCTGGCGGCGCGTTTGCCCTCCATCCTCCCCCCGCTGACCCCACAAGAGGCGCTCAGCACCTCTATGATCCACTCGCTTGCCGGGCTTCTGGATGATGGCGGCATCTCTCGTCTGCGCCCGTTCCGCGAACCGCACCACACGGCGTCTATGGCGGCGATCATTGGCGGTGGACGACTGGCCAAACCGGGAGAGGTCAGCCTTGCCCATAACGGCGTGCTGTTCATGGATGAATTCCCCGAATTCCCGCGCACCGTGCTGGAAACCCTGCGCCAGCCCGTTGAGACGGGCGAGGTGATGATCGCCCGCGCCAATGCACATGTGAAATACCCGTGCAAATTCATGCTCGTCGCCGCAGCGAACCCCTGCAAATGCGGCTATCTCAGCGATCCATCCCGCGCCTGCAGCAAAGCCCCCGCTTGCGGTGAGGATTATATGAACCGCGTTTCAGGCCCGCTGCGTGACCGCTTCGACCTGCGCATAGATGTGCCGCCCGTGGGCTATACCGACCTCGACCTGCCCCCCAGTGCGGAAGGCTCGGCGGAAGTCGCCCAAAGGGTGCAAGCCGCACGCCGCCGCCAGCACGACCGGTTTGCCGACCATCCCACAGCGGCCCTGAACGCAGATGCCGAAGGGGACCTACTGGAACAGATCGCCGCCCCGGATACGGAGGCGCGGCACCTGCTGTCCCGCGCGGCAGAGCGGTTTCACCTATCGGCGCGTGGGTATCACAGGGTATTGCGTGTGGCGCGCACCATCGCGGATCTGGACGGGGCTGGCGACGTGCGCAAACCGCATCTGGCCGAAGCGCTCAGCTTTCGGTTGCCGTCGGTGGCAGTTGCGTGATCCAGCGCGCCAATGCGTCCAGCGTGACCCGTGCTTCGGGCAGGGTATTGTGGAAGATCGGCCAGACGTGGGGCAGGTCATGCTCCTCTTCCAACGACGCGCTAACACCTTGATCCCGCAAATGCGCTGCCATCCGGCGCGCGTCATCGCGTAAAATCTCTATGGACCCGACGGTGATCCAGACTGGCGGCGCCCCCGGATAGGTCGCAAGCAAGGGGCTTATATCAGGATCTCGGGGGTCGGCACCGGCCAGATACATCTCTGCCATAAGACCGGCCTGCGCGGCGGGCAATACGGCCTCTCGTGCCGCATTCTCGCGGAAGCTGNCCCCCTCGTGCAGAAAATCGGTCAGCGGTGAAAAGGCAAAAAGCGCGCGCGGCAGGGGGCCACTGCCTGCACAAAGCCGGCTAAGCAGATTGAACGCCAGCGCGCCGCCAGCGCTATCGCCGCCGACAATGATATTCTGCGCCGACACACCGCTGTCGAGCAACGCCTGATAGGCCGTGGCGACATCTTCGATTGCGGCGGGAAACGGCGCTTCGGGGGCAAGACGATAGTAGGGCAATACCGCCACAGCCCCCAGACGCTGCGCCAAGGCCCCCAGCATCGCCCCGTGGGTATCGGGGCTGCCAAACACGAAACCNCCCCCATGAATGTAAAAGATCACCAGATCAGAGCGTGTCTGCGCAGGGGTCACCCGCAGAACCTCGCCCGCNCCAACCAAGCGGCTGCGGGTGATCTGGGTGCNGCGCGGTGCNCGAAACAGCAGCCGNGCGGNTTTCGCGAAATCACGACGTATCTNGAGCACGTCGCGCGTGCGCGCCAGCTTGCGCTTCTCTACCAAACGTAAATAGCCGTTCAGCAGAGGGCGCAGCAAGCTCATGCGCGCTTACGCTCGATCGCTTCCCATATCTTGGCCGCGATATTGGTGCCGTCGAAACGTTCCAGTTCTTGTATGCCCGTGGGGGAGGTCACGTTGATCTCTGTCAGATAGTCGCCAATGACATCGATGCCGACGAAAATCTGCCCTTTCTCGCGTAGCAACGGGCCGATGGCGGCGCAAATTTCAAGGTCACGCTCTGTCAGGCCGACCTTCTCGGGGCGGCCGCCCACATGCATGTTCGACCGGGTTTCCCCCTCTGCCGGGACNCGGTTGATGGCCCCGACGGCTTCGCCATCCACCAGGATCACCCGTTTATCGCCCTTGGACACAGCCGGCAGGAATTTCTGTACGATCAACGGCTCGCGCGAGAAACCGGTGAACAGTTCGTGCAAAGAGCTGAGGTTGCGATCATTCGTGTCCAGACGGAAGACACCCGCGCCCCCGTTCCCGTATAGTGGCTTGAGGATGACATCCTTATGTTTCGCCTTGAACGCTTTGATCGTGTCCAGATCACGGGCGATGGTGGTCGGCGGGGTCAGCTGCGGGAAATCGAGCACCANCAGTTTTTCGGGGTAGTTCCGCACCCAGAACGGGTCATTCACCACCAGCGTTGTCTCTTTCAGACGGTCCAGCAAATGGGTCGAGGTGATNTAATGCATGTCGAACGGCGGATCCTGCCGCAGCCAGACCACGTCGAAATCCGNCAGATCAACCTCGCGTTCAGGCCCCAAGGTGGCGTGATCGCCCNGTACCCNCTGCACGGTCAGATCATGACCCCGTGCGGTTATNCGCCCCTCTTGATAGGCGAGGTGATCGGGGGTGTAGTAGAAAAGCGCGTGCCCGCGCGCCTGTGCTTCCTCGGCCAGGCGAAAGCTGCTGTCCGCGTTGATNTTCACGTCCCCGATCGGGTCCATCTGAAAGGCGATTTTCATAAGGGGTCTCCCTGTTGTTCCTTTCTAGATGGCGCAGCAGGGCGTGGGGTGCAATGGGTCAGTCGTGCCCGAAGGCGTTTTCAAGGATCCGCAGGTCACCGGTTTGATCGACCAACGCCACGTCAAACCGCACGTCCGTCAGCGCGCCTTTGGGTTCGCCGCCAATGAATTCTTCGGCGGANCGATAGATACGGCGCATNTGTTTCCGGTTCAGACGCTGCAGNGCGCTGTCATGGCTTTTGCTTTTCTTCACTTCGACAAAGACGATCCCGTCGCCGTCGCGCATGATCAGATCAATTTCGCCCGCCTTACCGCGCCACCGTTCATGTGCCAGATCAAAGCCGCGGCGGCGGTAGTCATCCGAGACCTGCAGTTCAGCCGCACGACCTGCGTGATAGGAAACAGCCCCTTGAACGGATTTCGCCANTGTCGTCAGTGTGTCGGTCATCTTAGGTTTCTTTCCCCAGTTCCAATGCCGCCTGATACACCTGTCGGCGCGGCACATCATATGCCTGCGCCACCATATCGACGGCATCGCGCATCGAATTCGTTTCCAATGCGTTCGCAAGGTCAGAGGTTAGATCACTTTCGCTAACAGCCGGTAAACGCCCGCGATCAATCAGCACAACAATCTCGCCCTTCGGGGCTTTACCGCTGTAGTGTTCGGTCAACTCATCNAGNGTACCGCGCTGAATTTCTTCGAACTTCTTGGTCAGCTCGCGACAGACAGCCGCCGGACGTTCCCCGCCCAGCGCCTGTGCGGCATCGCGCAGCATCGCCCCCACCCGCTTGGGTGATTCGTAGAAAACCAGCGTGCCTTGCACCTCTTTCAACTTTTGCAGCGCCGTGAGCCNTGCGCCTTTCGCATTGGGCAGGAACCCTGCGAAAAAGAAGGCATCCGTCGGCAGCCCTGCCAAAGCCAGCGCGGTCAGNACCGCCGAGGGGCCCGGGGCGCAGGTCAGCATNAGCCCTGCNTCGCCCACACCGCGGGACAGTTCGAACCCCGGATCCGCGATCAGCGGCATGCCAGCCTCAGAGGCATAGGCGACGGATTGCCCATCGCGGATCGCGGCGACAAGCTTGTCCTGCACGCCACTGCCCGAATGGTCGTGCANCGCCACAATCTGCCGCCCGTNGAGAGGCACCCCNTGGATATCCATCAACTTACGCAGGCTCCGCGTGTCTTCCGCCGCCAGCACATCAGCCGAGGCCAGCACGTCGAGCGCCCGCAAGGTTATGTCGCGGGCAGAGCCGATCGGCACCCCGACAAAGTAAAGCCCCGCCGCAAGGGGAATCTTTTGGTAATTCAAGCTGGACCCGCCTTTCGCACCCTCTATGATCAGTGCATATGTCCCCGGGGCCATCGCCGCCGACCTGCCACCAATGGAGTGACACTGTTATGATCGCTGTTTTCAACATCCTTCGCAAGCCACTGCGGCTTTTGATCCTGCCACTGATCGCATTGGCGCTTGCCGCCTGTGAACCTGTGGCGATGACCAATATGAACGGGTCCAAGGGCCCCAAAGTCGACTCGAGCAAACCTATTCCGGTGGCCTTGCTGATCCCGCGNGGCGGTTCNGCGGCAGATAACCTGCTGGCGCAAGAACTTGAGAACGCCGCGCGTCTGGCGATCCGCGATCTGGGCGGCGTGCAGATTGACCTGCGGGTCTATGGCACGGGCGGCAATGCTGGCACTGCCGGCACCGCGGCGGCNCAGGCNGTCACCGACGGGGCNCAGATCATTCTGGGGCCGCTTTATGGCGAGGCCGCAAATGCGGCGGGCAACGCGGTTGCCGCGCAGGGCGTGAATGTCCTGTCCTTCTCGAACAACCCAAGCATCGCGGGCGGCAATGTCTTTGTGCTGGGTCAGAACTTTAACGACACCTCCAACCGTCTGGTCCGCTACGCCAAGAGCAACGGAAAAGACAAGATCCTCGTACTGCACGGTCAGGATCTGGCCGGCCAGCTGGGCCGCGATGCCATCCTCAAGGCGATTGCCGCAAACGGGGCGACCTCTGCCGGTACGGTTGATTACGCGCTGAGCCAAGAAGCCGTAATGTCTGCCGTGCCGCGCGTGAAAGCTGCCGTAGAAAGCAACGGGGCGAATGCGGTCTTCCTGACGACATCCTCGGCCAGTGCGCTGCCGCTTTTCGCACAGATGCTGCCAGAGGCAGGGATCAGCGGTGCCACCACGCAGTANATCGGTCTGACCCGCTGGGACATCCCGCCNCAAACGCTGGCCCTGCCCGGCGTGCAAGGTGGCTGGTTCGCCCTGCCCGATCCCGGTGCGACAACCGCATTTTCGCAGCGCTATGCCGCAGCCTATGGCGACACACCNGGCCCGATCGCTGGTCTGGCCTTTGACGGGATCGCNGCCGTGGGGGCCTTGGCGAAATCCGGCAAATCCGACGCGTTGTCCGCGGCACGNCTGACCCANGGCGCGGGCTTCCGCGGGGCGAGCGGCGTGTTCCGCCTCAAGGCGGACGGCACCGCCGAACGCGGCCTTGCCATTGCCACGATCCGCAACCAGCAGGTCGTCATCATCAGCCCTGCCCCCCAAGCCTTTGGCGGGGCCGGTTTCTAAGGGACCGCCTTTTGTGAAACCCCTTGTTGCACCAGCAGAATCAGGTGAGGCCACCGCGCGTCACCTGATCAGCACCCCCAAACGCATCTTTGACGAAGCGGCTGTTTCCGCCGCGCTCAAGGACGTGCTGGACGGTTTGACCGATCCGGCAGAGATTCAGGCCGCNGCCGTCGCCGTTCTGCAAGACGCGCAAAAGAACGGGCGCGCCGAAATCGCCCGCGCCTTTGCGGCGTCACCCTTCAACGCGCGCCCCATGACGTCGGCCTATTGCTACCTCACAGATCAGCTTGTCCGCACGACCCTGCAGATCGCCGGACAACGGCTCCACNCGATTGANACGCTTGGCCCGAACGACCGGCTCGCCGTGATCGGCGTCGGCGGGTATGGCCGCGGAGAGATGGCCCCCTATTCCGATGTGGACCTGCTGTTCCTCATCCCCCAAACGCCCAGCCAGCGCACTGAAAACCTGATCGAATCCATGCTCTACATGCTATGGGATCTCAAGTTGAAGGTCGGCCATTCCACCCGCACCATCCGCGACTGCGTGACCCTTGGCCGCGAGGATTTTACGATCCAGACNGCCCTGCTGGAGCACCGCTTTATCGCCGCCGATGTGGCTNTGGCGCAGGATCTGGATGAAACGCTCAAGACCGATCTTTTTGCAGGCACCGGNCGCAGCTTTATCGAAGCCAAGCTGGAGGAACGCGACGCNCGGCACCGCAAGCANGGTCTNCGTTATGTGGTGGAACCCAACGTCAAAGAGGCCAAGGGCGGCTTGCGCGATCTGCAATCGTTGTTCTGGATCGCCAAACATATNTACAGCGTCGAACATGCCGCCGATCTTGTCGACCGCGGCGTGTTTCTGGAGGAAGAATTCAAGACCTTNGTCGCGGCCGAGAATTTTCTTTGGGCGGTACGCGGNCACCTGCACCTCATTTCAGGACGCGCGACCGAACAGTTGACCTTTGACATGCAGGTCGCCGTGGCCGAGGCGATGGGATACCGCGACACGCGGGGCCGCCGCGGGGTCGAGGTGTTCATGCAGGCCTATTTCCGCCACGCCACCGAAGTGGGNGAGCTGACGCGCATCTTCCTCACCAAGCTCGAAGCCTTGCACGTCAAGGCGGAACCNCTGCTCGAACGTATCTTTCGCCGTCGCCCCAAGCTGCGGGNCGGCTATGAGGTCGTGGGCGGGCGGCTGGCNGTCACCGATGGCAAGGCGTTTATCAGCGACAAGCTGAACCTGCTGCGCATCTTCGAAGAGGCATTGCGCACCGGCATGTTGATCCACCCCGATGCGATGCGTCTGGTCAAAGCGAACCTCGCCCTGATCGACGACGACATGCGCAACACGCCCGAAGCGCGGCGGATCTTCCTTGATCTGATGCTGAAACACGGCAACCCCGAACGCGGCCTGCGCCGGATGAACGAACTGGGCGTGCTGTCGGCCTTCATCCCCGAGTTTGAGCCNATCGTGGCGATGATGCAGTTCAACATGTANCACAGCTANACGGTGGACGAGCATACGATCCAGTGNATCACAAACCTTGCCCTGATCGAGAAGGGCGAGCTGGAAGAAGACCTGCCCGTCGCCTCCTCGATCCTGCAACGTGGGGTGAACCGCAAGGTGCTATATGTGGCTCTCTTGCTGCATGATATCGCCAAGGGCCGCCCCGAAGACCATTCGATCCTCGGGGCCCAAATGGCCCGCAAGATCGCGCCCCGTCTGGGCCTGAACAAGGCCGAGGTCGACACGGTCGAATGGCTGGTCCGCTACCACCTGCTGATGTCGGATATGGCGCAAAAACGCGATATTTCCGATCCGCGCACCGTGCGGGACTTTGCCAAGGCNGTGCAGACCGTCAAACGGCTTGATCTGCTGTGTGTGCTGACCGTCTGCGATATCCGCGGCGTCGGCCCGAACACNTGGAACAACTGGAAAGCCGTGCTGATCCGNGGGCTCTACCGGCAAACCAAACGCGCGCTTGAAACCGGNCTCGAAGACCTCAACCGCGAGAACCGCGGCGCGGGNGCCAAAAAGGCCCTGCGTGCGGCCCTTGCCCATTGGCCGCGCAAGGATCTTCAGGCCGANACCGCACGCCACTACCCGCCCTATTGGCAGGGGCTTCATACGGCNTCGCAGGTGGTATTCGCCGAACAGCTCCGCGATATTCAGGACGGTGAAATCCGCATTGACCTGCATCCTGACGATGACCGCGACGCCACCCGCGCCTGCTTTGTCATGGCNGACCACCCGGGCATCTTTGCACGGCTCGCCGGTGCGCTGGCGCTGGTCGGGGCCAATGTCGTCGATGCCCGCAGCTATACCACCAAGGACGGCTGGGTGACCGATGCGTTCTGGATNCAGGACGCCGAGGGCAACCCCTACGACGTCTCGCGCCTNCCACGGCTGCGGCAGATGATCTCCAAGACGCTCAAGGGTGAAATTCTGGCCCGCGATGCGCTGAAATCCCGCGACAAGGTGAAAAAGCGCGAGAAAGTGTTCAAGGTGCCCACGCATATCACCTTTGATAACGAAGGCTCCGAGATCTACACGATTATCGAGGTGGATACCCGCGACCGCCCCGGNCTGCTCTATGACCTCACGCGGTCGCTGTCTGAATCCAACGTCTATATCGCCAATGCGGTGATCGCGACCTATGGCGAACAGGTNGTCGATACCTTCTACGTCAAGGATATGTTCGGGTTGAAATACTATACTGAAAGCAAGCAGAAGACGCTCGAGAAACGGTTGCGNGCGGCGATCATCGACGGNGTNGCNCGGGCNCAGGACTGACATCGGCGCTTTCGCGCGGGCATGACGGCTGTGTTCGCATTTCCCTGATTGCGCAGTGCGGCGCCAACNGCTAGGCCATTTGCACCGCAGTTACGGGGCAGCACCACCATGAAACCTATCCGCCTTATGTCCGGCTTCTTCACCGTCGGGATCTGGACCCTCCTCAGCAGGGTCATGGGGTTCGTGCGNGATGTGATGATCGCGGGCTACCTTGGCTCCGGCCCCGCAGCCGAAGCGTTTCTGGTCGCCTTTTCCCTGCCCAANATGTTCCGCCGCTTCTTTGCCGAGGGNGCGTTCAACATGGCCTTTGTGCCGATGTTCTCGAAAAAGCTCGAAAGCGGCGATGATCCGGAAAAATTCGCGCAGGATGCTTTCGTCGGCATGGCATTCATCCTGACGCTGTTCACCATCATCGGGATCGTCGCGATGCCGGGGCTGGTGCTGCTGATGGCCTCGGGCTTTGCGGGGGACGAACGGTTCGATCTGGCGGTCGAATATGGGCGGCTGGCCTTCCCCTATATCCTGTTCATCTCCCTCGCCGCACTTGTATCGGGCGTGCTGAACGCCACGGGCCGCTTCATGGCGGCGGCAGCAGCCCCTGTGGTGCTGAACGTCATCTTCATCCTCGCCGTCCTTATCGGGGCCGCCCTTGGCCGCGACGGATCAGAGGCGATCGGCATGGGCATCGACAAGGCGCTTGGCCTGCAGATCGGCGACACGCTGGCGCTGTCTGTCCCGCTGGCGGGGATCGCGCAACTGGCGCTGGTCTGGTGGGCCGCGAAACGCGCAGGCTTCACACTGACCTTCGGCCGTCGTCCCCGCCTGACGCCCGAGCTAAAACGTCTCGCCATCATCGCCGCCCCTGCGGCCCTGGCGGGCGGGGTCATGCAGATCAACCTGCTGGTAGGCCGTCAGGTCGCCAGCTTCTACGAAGGGGCCGTGGCCTGGCTCAATTACGCAGACCGCCTCTACCAACTGCCCTTGGGCGTGGTGGGGATCGCGATTGGCGTGGTGCTGCTGCCCGACCTGTCACGACGGCTCAAGGCCGGAGACGAACAGGGATCGCACACCCAGATCAGCCGCGCCGCCGAGGTGTCGCTGACGCTGACCATCCCCTCGGCGGTTGCGTTGATGGTGATCCCCTTCACGCTGGCCACGGTGCTGTTCCAACGCGGGGCCACAACCACAGATGACGCCGCGGCCATCGCCATTGCGGTGGCGATCTACGGGCTCGGCCTGCCGGCCTTTGTGCTGCAAAAGATCCTGCAACCGCTTTACTACGCGCGTGAAGACACCCGCCGCCCGTTCTACTTTGCCGTGGTGGCAATGGTGGTGAACGTGGTACTGGCCATCGGCCTCAGCCCCGTGATCGGCTGGATTGCCCCTGCCATAGCGACGACATTGGCGGGATGGGCGATGTTTGCCTTGCTGGCCTATGGCGCACGTGGTTTCGGGCTGGCCGCGAAATTCGATGCGCGTTTTCACAAACGCATCTGGCGCATCATGGCGGCGGCGGCGGTCATGGGCGGAGCGCTCTGGATCGGCAACCTGGCCCTGCAACCCCTGCTCGCCGAAGCCTGGTGGCGCGGGGTCGCCCTGGTGATCCTCATTGCCCTGGCGGCCGCCAGCTACTTCGGCACCGGCCAGCTCATCGGTGCGTTCAAACTGGCCGAATTCAAACGCGCCCTAAAACGCAGCTAACCCGACCCGCTTCCAAATGGCATTAAATCCCGGGGGTCAGGGGGCTGGCCCCCTGCCTGTCACGTCTGCCTGACCCGCCTGCAAGCCTCACCGGTGCCGAATACGCTCCCGCAGCCTGCCCCATTCGCCCGGCGCGAAAACAAAGCTCAGCGCGAAACCACAGGCAAAGCCCAAAAGCTCCGCCACCCACTGGGTGCCCGCGTCAAAGAACACGCCCCAGATCAGCTGCAACCCCATCAGCACGGCAATCAGGGAAAACGCGCGGTACTGCTGTTCCCCTTGCACCGCCAGCTTGCGCCACATGACAAAGGAATAGCCGCCGATCAGCCCATAAACCGACGGATAGGCACCGACCAGCCAGACCGGATCATCCAGCAGCAGCGCGTAGACCACCGCCCCGAAAATGCCCGACACAAAAAAGATCGCCAAAAACGCCACCTGCCCCATCGCCTCGGCCACCATCTTGCCAAGCGCCAGCAACAGCACGCAGGCAAAGATCGCATGNGTNAANCCCAGATGGATGAAACTATAGCTCACCACCCGCGACAGNTCGCGCAGGGGAAACTGCATGTTGGCGACCATCCAGTCNAAGACATCGCCCGAAAANCCGAAGTCGCGGATCAAGGCCAGACGCCAGCCCACNGCNGCAGGGCCGCCGATGATCCCGGCCTCGGCCAGCGACAGCACGACCTCTATCCCCGCCAGCGCCAGAAAAAGCAGCGTGACGGTTGCGGGCATCGGGTTCACGGGGGGGTGAAAATCTGGGTCTTCCATAGGGCCTCCTTGACGGGCATGGTGCGCATGGGTAAGCCCATCTGGCCGTAGTTTCCAGCCTTATCGGAGCATCCAATGACCGACACCTCTTTCACCCCGCGTGTGTTTTCCGGCATCCAGCCGTCGGGCGATTTGCATCTTGGAAACTACCTGGGCGCGCTCAAACGTTTCGCCGATGCGCAGGATAAGGGGGTGCAGTCGATCTACTGCATGGTCGATCTGCACGCGATCACCGTCTGGCAGGACCCTGCGGACCTCAAGCGTAGCACGCGCGAGCTTTGTGCCGGTTTTATCGCGTCGGGCATCGACCCCGATAAATCCATCCTGATCAACCAAAGCCAGGTGCCCGAACACGCGCAACTGGCCTGGGTCTTCAACTGCGTGGCGCGTATGGGCTGGATGGGCCGCATGACCCAGTGGAAGGACAAGGCCGGCAAGAACGCCGAAGCTGCCTCGCTGGGGCTCTTTGCCTATCCCGCGCTGATGGCCGCCGACATCCTGATCTATCACGCGACCCATGTGCCCGTGGGCGAGGACCAGAAACAGCACCTTGAACTGACGCGCGACATCGCGGCCAAGTTCAACCATGACTACGGCGTCGATTTCTTCCCGTTGACCGAACCGGTGATCGAAGGGGCTGCGACCCGCGTCATGTCCCTGCGCGACGGCTCCAAGAAGATGTCGAAATCCGACCCTTCCGATGCCAGCCGTATCAACCTGACCGACGATGCCGACACCATCGCCAAGAAAATCCGCAAGGCCAAGACCGACGCCGATGCGCTCCCCTCCGAAGTGGACGGCCTCAAGGACCGGCCAGAGGCGCGCAATCTGGTGAATATCTTTGCCGCGCTGAACGACCAGACCGTTGAACAGGTTCTGGCCGATGTGGGCGGCCAGCAGTTCGGCACCTTCAAACCCAAACTGGCTGAACTCGCCGTCGCCAANATGGCCCCGATCAGCACCCGCATGGCAGAGCTGATGGCNGACGAGGCAGAGATCGACCGCATTCTGGCCCACGGTGCCACCCAAGCGCGCGAGATCACCGCGCCGATCCTCAAGAAAACCTACGAGATTGTGGGCATGGTGGGCTAAACCAGCCCGCCCCCTTCACCCTTTCCCAAATACTCNCTCCACAGNTCCCCCCGCAGCACCACGGCTGCGGGCCTTGCCCCCATGGACAATCCTNTNGCGTTTTGCCAGCCTTCGCCCGAACCACGAAGGGGATAGACGATGACCACCGGTTTTTTCATGGATGAACGCTGCTTTTGGCACGCAGGTGGCAACTATGCCTTTACCATGCCCGTGGGCGGCTTGGTGCAGCCGCTGGCGGCGGGCGGCCTGCCGGAAAACCCCGAGACCAAACGCCGCCTGCGCAATCTGATGGAGGTCACCGGCCTGATGGCNGANCTCGACCTGCGCAGCGCNGCACCTGCNNCNCGCGANGATCTGCTGNGCGTCCATCCGGCTGCCTATCTCGACGACTTCAANCGCCTTTCCGACGCGGGCGGTGGAGAGCTGGGGCTGCGCACCCCCTTCGCCGCCGGCGGGTTCGAGATTGCGGCGCTGTCCGCGGGCCTCTCCATCGCCGCGGTAGAGGCCGTCGCCAAAGGTGACCTCGACAATGCCTATGCGCTCAGCCGTCCACCGGGGCACCATGCGCTGCCTGATNTCCCCAACGGGTTCTGCCTGCTCGCCAATATCGCCATCGCGATCGAGGCAGCAAAGGCCAAGGGGCTGGTACGCCGCGTTGCCGTGCTGGACTGGGATGTGCACCACGGCAATGGCACCGAGGCGATCTTTTATGACCGCGACGACGTGCTGACGATCTCGCTCCATCAAGAAGGGAATTACCCGCTTGATACCGGCGCGCTGGCGGATCGGGGCAACGGCGCGGGAGCCGGTTACAATATCAACCTGCCGATGCATGCGGGGTCGGGGCATACGGCCTATCTGCATGCGCTCGATCGCGTCGTGCTCCCCGCGCTCGACGCGTATCAACCCGATATGATCATCGTCGCCTGCGGTTTCGATGCCTCTATCGTGGATCCGCTGGCGCGCATGCAGGCCACAGCGGAAACCTTTGCCGAGATGACACAGCGGATCAAAGCCGCGGCGCAAAAACTTTGCGGCGGCAAGCTGGTGCTCGTCCATGAAGGCGGCTATTCTGAGGCCTATGTTCCCTTCTGTGGCCACGCCACCATCGCAGCCCTCGCAGACAGTGACATCACAGCGCCAGATCCCCATGCGAAGAACTTTCGCATCCGCCAGCCAAGCCCCGCATTCGACGCTTTCCTGCGCGCGTCCATTGACGACATGGCGCAAGAGCTGAACCTATAAGAGAGACCCCGATGCCGACACCCAATCCCGACGCGCTGCATTTCCTGCAAACCCGCCGTTCGCGCCCTGCCAAGACCCTGACCACACCGGTCCCCGACCGCGACACGCTGACCGAGCTGTTGACCGTGGCCTCGCGCGCGCCGGATCACGGGATGCTGGAGCCGTGGCGTTTTATCGTGATCGAAAAGCCCGCGATGGCGCGTCTGGCCGACATCGCCGAGGCACGCGGCACCGCCCTGGCGCTGGACGCCGAGCAGATCCAGAAGGGCCGCGGGCAATTTGATCAGGGCGATCTGGCGGTTGTGGTGGTCGAGGTGCAGAACCCCTCGCCCAAGATCCCGCCGTTGGAACAGACCTATGCCGTGGGCGGGGTCTGCCTGTCGCTGGTCAATGCCGCGCTCGCCTCTGGCTGGGGCGCGAACTGGCTGAGCGGTTGGGTCAGCCACGACCGCGCCTTCATGACCNAGGCTTTCGACCTCGCGGAACACGAACGCATCGCCGGCATCATCCATATCGGCACCGAAACCTCCGCCCCGCCAGAGCGCGGGCGCCCCGACATCACGGCGATCACCACATGGCAATAGCACAGATTTTTCGCGCCTTCGGGCTGGCGGTCGGACANGTCGGCGATCCAAGCTTTCGCCGCGTGCTGCTGCTGGGTGTCGGCTTGGCGTTGCTGCTGCTGGTCGGNGCNTCNGCGGGCTTTGTCTGGCTGATCGACTGGCTGACCGGAGAGGACAACTGGCTGCCCGTNCTGGGCGAGGTTTCGTGGCTTGACGATCTGTTCAGCTGGGGGGCGGCGCTGCTGTTGATGGTGCTGTCGGTGTTCTTGATGGTGCCCGTCGCCTCGGCCATCACGTCGATGTTTCTGGATGATGTGGCCGACGCGGTAGAGGCCGAACACTACCCCCATCTGCCCCCCGCCACGCCTGTGCCCTTTGGCGATGCGCTGCGCGATACGGTGAACTTCATGGGGGTGCTGATCGGTGTGAACGTCGTGGCGTTGGTGCTCTACCTGATGTTCGCCCCCTTCGCGCCCCTGATCTTCTGGACCGTGAACGGTTTCTTGCTGGGGCGCGAGTATTTCACGCTTGCCGCGATCCGGCGGGTAGGCCGGACCGAGGCAAAGCGTCTGCGCGGGAAACATGGCCTTACAATCTGGGCCGCCGGCGTGTTGATGGCGATTCCCCTGTCGGTGCCGCTGCTGAATCTGGTGATTCCGATCCTAGGGGCGGCGACCTTTACCCATTTGTTCCACCAATTGGCGTCGGCGCCCCGTGGAGCCACTGCTCCACATCCGCCACGGTGAACCAGCCCGACAGGATGATCCCCGCGATGATCGCCCAAAGCACGATCGACACAGCGGTCGTCCACAGCGCTTTCTTTTTAAGGTGGTGATGTTCGGGGGCCCCCGCGTGGGTGCCCTCGACGATCTGGCCCAGATCCCCCTGGGTCTGCACCCGTACTGGCAGCAGGATCATAAAGACCATCGACCAGATCACGGCGAACAGAACGATACCTGACATGACGGCCATGGTTACACCTGCTCCAGCTCGACCAGCGCGCCGTTAAAGTCTTTGGGGTGCAGGAAAATCACCGGCTTGCCGTGGGCACCGATCTTGGGCTCTCCGTTGCCCAGAACACGCGCGCCGCTTTCCTTCAGGCGATCCCGCGCCGCGATGATGTCTTCGACCTCATAGCAGATGTGGTGGATGCCACCGGCGGGGTTCTTTTCCAGAAAACCGTTGATCGGGCTATCGTCCCCCAGCGGGTAAAGCAGTTCGATCTTGGTATTGGGCAGTTCGATAAAGATCACGGTGACGCCGTGGTCGGGTTCGTCCTGCGCAGGACCGACATTCGCACCCAAAGCGTTGCGATATTGATCCGCAGCGGCCTCAAGGTCCGGCACGGCGATGGCTACGTGGTTTAGGCGACCGATCATCATTCTTCTCCCTCAAATCAACATTTGACCCGGTTTATGGGCTGCCGCTGCCGCAAGAGCAATGCGTCACGTTAACACCGTATTAGCGAAGCGCGCCTAACCATAGGTCACCCACAAAGCATAACGGAGGAATCATGGATACGCTTGAACATCAGGCCCAAAGCCTGCCCGCCCCCACGGCCGACCGCCCGCTTTTGGGCCTTACGGTTCTGGTGATCGAAGACAGCCGCTTTGCCTGCGAGGCGATGCGCCTGCTCTGTCTCCGCTCTGGCGCGCGGATCAGACGGGCCGACAGCCTGCGCGCGGCGCGGCGGCATTTGCAGGTCTACCGCCCGTCGATCGTGATTGCCGATCTGGGGTTACCAGACGGGAACGGCATTGATCTGATTGCGGAACTGGCACAATCGCAGCCCCGCGTTGATGCGTTACTGGCGACTTCGGGGGAGACCCATCTGGCGGCGGATGCGCTGGCCGCAGGAGCCGACCGTTTCATGAGCAAACCGTTGCAGTCTTTGTCACAGTTTCAACAGGTCGTGCTGGCCGCCCTGCCCCAGCATCACCGTCCGCTGGGGCTGTCCGTGCTTGCCGATGAAACGATCACGCCCGACAACATCGCGTTGCAGGATGACATGGCGCATATGGATGACGTTCTGTCCGGCCCCTGTACGCCTCAGACGCTGGAATATGTCGCGCAGTTTCTGACCGGCGTGGCGCGCAGTGCGCGGGACGCAGCACTGGAACAGGCGGCGACAGCGCTGGCAGCACGCAGCACCTTGGGCCTGCCTGCTATCGAAGAACAACGGGTGATCCGGTCGGTCTTGCGCCAACGCCTGATGCGGCAGATCGCGATCTAGTCGCGGGTCACGTCANCGGGTCACTGGACACCCGCACGAGGCTGGTCAGATCGCCCAACCGTTCGCGCNGCTTACCCTCTGNGTCAAAGTTGGCAGGGGAAAGCCACGCCTCGAAGGCTTCACGCAGGCCCGGCCATTCGGCGTCAATTGCCGCAAACCATGNCGTATCGCGGTTGCGCCCTTTAACGACAGCCGCCTGCCGGAAGATGCCTTCGTAGCTGAAGCCCAAGCGTTGCGCGGCACGGCGCGACGGCATGTTCAGCGCGTTACACTTCCATTCATACCGACGGTATCCCGCCTCGAATGCCCATTTCATCATCAGATACATGGCATCCGTCGCCGCCCGCGTGCGCTGCAACGCGGGCCCAAAGGTGATTGACCCGACCTCTATCGATCCGGCCTCTGGCGCGATGCGCAGATAGCTTGCCACCCCTTCGATATGCCCTGTCTCTAGGTTCTTGATCGCATAGAAGAGCGGGTCGTCTTTGGTTTCAACCTCGCGCACCCAGCGGTGAAACTGGGCAGAGGATGAGAACGGCCCGTCATACATATAGTGCCANAGCTGATCCTGCCCTTCAAAGGCGCGGAACAGCAGGGCGGCGTGGGCCTCGGCGTTCAGCGGTTCAAGCTGGGCGTAGCGGCCCGTCATCACCGTCCGCGGCGGGCGCGGCGGGACGGAAAAATCTGCAACAGGGGCACCAAGTGGGCCGGGGGGCTGGTCATCTTGTTTCATGCNCTTACGTTAAGGCCAAGCGCTGTCAGCGCCAAGACCCGAATGTCATATGACATCACCCAANCTGGAGCGCAGAAANGTCCTGTTTTTGCCACAAACGCCTGCGAGGCTGNTGGCATCCGCAACCACCAACCCACCCACGTCACCCAACCCAAGGGCCACATCATGTTCNCCAAACTGCGNCGCATCTACGCCAAGGAAACCAGTTTCGACTGGACCGTCTTTGCGGCAAATGTGGTGGGTGTGGCGATCGTGGCACTGGCTTTTGCCCATGCGCGCGACTTTGGCGCGCAGACCGTGGTAGAGGTTGCGCAAGCCGGTTTCTGACCTTTGGGCGCAGGCCGGCCTGACATTGACCGCNCCCGCCCGACACCACGAGATTCAAACGAAAAAGCCCGCCTTTGGCATATCCAAGACGGGCTTTTCTATGGGTATGTTGCAGNGCTTAGTCCTGCGGGATGACCCGCAGACCCAGTTCCATCAACTGATCCGACTGTGGTTCGCTTGGCGCGTTCATCATCAGGTCTTCGGCNCGCTGGTTCATCGGGAAGAGGATCACCTCGCGGATGTTCGCCTCTTCCGCCAGCAACATGACGATCCGGTCGATACCGGCGGCACAACCACCGTGGGGCGGGGCACCGTATTGGAACGCGTTCACCATGCCGCCAAAGCGTTTTTCGACTTCGTCCTTGCCGTAGCCTGCGATCTCGAACGCCTTGAACATGATCTCTGGCTTGTGGTTCCGGATGGCACCGGACACCAGTTCGTAGCCGTTGCACGCAAGGTCATACTGNTAGCCAAGCACNTCAAGCGGGTCGCCCATCAGCGCGTCCATCCCGCCCTGTGGCATAGAGAACGGNTTGTGTTCAAAGTCGATNTTGCCGGTTTCTTCGTCTTTCTCGTAGATCGGGAAATCGACGATCCAGGCAAAGGCGAAACGGTTTTCATCCGTCAGCCCCAGTTCGGCACCGATAACGTTACGGGCACGGCCCGCGACGCCTTCGAAGGACTTGGGCTTGCCGCCAAGGAAGAACGCCGCATCGCCCACGTCCAGACCCANTTGCTGGCGGATCGCCTCGGTACGCTCTGGCCCGATGTTCTTGGCCAGCGGGCCNGCNGNTTCCATGCCNCCTTCGACCTCNCCGGCTTTCAGCTTGGCTTGGGCTTCTTTCACCGTGATGCCCAGNTCCTGTGCCACGCTGTCGGCGGTTTTCTCGCGCCAGAAGATATAGCCCATGCCGGGCAGCCCTTCTTTTTGCGCAAAGGCGTTCATGCGGTCGCAGAACTTGCGGCTGCCGCCTGTGGGCGCGGGAATGGCGCGGATTTCGGTGCCNTCCTGTTCCAGCAGTTTCGCGAAGATCGCAAAGCCGGAGTCGCGGAAATGGTCGGACACGACCTGCATCTTGATCGGGTTGCGCAGGTCAGGCTTGTCAGAGCCATACCACAGCGCCGCATCTTTATAAGAGATTTGCGGCCATTCCTGATCCACAGCCTTGCCGCCGCCGAATTCTTCGAAAATGCCGGTCAGCACGGGCTGGATGGTGTCGAACACGTCTTGCTGTTCGACAAAGGACATCTCGAGGTCGAGNTGGTAGAAATCGGTGGGCGANCGGTCAGCGCGCGGNTCTTCGTCGCGGAAACANGGCGCGATCTGGAAATACTTGTCAAAGCCGGACACCATCAGCAGCTGTTTGAACTGCTGCGGGGCCTGCGGCAACGCGTAGAACTTGCCCGGGTGCAGACGCGACGGCACGAGGAAGTCGCGCGCNCCTTCGGGGGAAGACGCGGTGATGATCGGCGTCTGNAATTCTTTGAAGTTCTGGTCCCACATGCGCTTGCGGATCGACGACACAACGTCGGACCGCAGCACCATGTTGTCCTGCATTTTTTCGCGACGCAGATCGAGGTAGCGATAGCGCAGGCGGGTTTCCTCGGGGTATTCCTGATCGCCAAANACCTGCAAAGGCAGNTCTTTCGCNGGCCCCAGCACTTCGATGTCGCGCACGAAAACTTCGATCTCGCCGGTGGGGATCTTGGTGTTGACCAGATCGGCGTCGCGGGCCTTTACCTCGCCATCGATGCGGATACACCATTCGGACCGCACCTTTTCCACCTCGGCAAAGACGGGGGAATCAGGGTCGCACAGCACTTGGGTCATGCCGTAATGATCGCGCAGGTCGATAAACAGGATACCACCGTGGTCGCGCACACGGTGCACCCACCCGGACAGGCGAACCTTGTCGCCAACGTTTTCCTTGCTCAGATCGGCGCATGTATGGCTGCGATATGCGTGCATGACGGGTCCCTTTCGAGGGCTAGAATTGTTCGGGGCAGGTACACCGTTTGGGGCCGCGGAAGTCAAGAGTTTCCCGTAAAAACGGCACAAACCGCGGGTAAAACCCCCGCGTTAAACCATAGGGCTGAAAATAGATGGGCCGCCTGCTCCTCCCAAAGCAGACGGCCCTTCCCGCGCGACGTTGATGATCCTCTTACAGGACCAATACATCAAGCGGCGGAAACCCGTTAAAGCCGACCGAACTGTACGAGCTTGTGTAAGCGCCGCAGTTCTTGATCATGACTTTGTCACCGTCCCTTAGGTCAAGTGGAAGGTCAACCGGATTTTTTTCATAAAGCACATCGGCACTGTCGCAGGACGGGCCGGCAAGCACACAGGGGCCGACGGGCTTGCCGTCATGCGGGGTCACAAACTGATAGCGGATCGCCTCGCCCTCGGTTTCGGCCAGACCGGAAAAACGCCCGATATCCAGATACACCCAACGGCGGGCCGCCTCTGCCGATTTGCGCGACACCAGCAACACTTCGGCCGCGATATGCCCTGCCTCTGCGACCATGCCGCGGCCCGGCTCTGCCATCAGGACCGGAATCTCGCCAAAGCGTTCTTTGACGGCGGCAACGACTGCGGCGGCATAGCCGCGCGGCGCATCCACCGGATCACCGTGATAGGCAGGAAAACCGCCGCCGATGTTCAGCAGTTGCAGGTCGTGCCCTGCTTCTTTCGCGGCGTGCCATAGCGGGGCGACCTGATCCAGAACGGGGTGCCAGTATTCGGCACGACGGGTTTGCGACCCGACGTGAAACGACAGACCATAAGGCACGAGACCCACGGATTTGGTGTACTCCAGCAGGCTTGGCAGCAACGAGCCCGCGCAGCCGAACTTGCGGGTCAGCGGCCAGTCCGCCATGGAATTCTCGACGATCAGACGGATATAGACGCGCGCGCCGGGGGCGTGCTCTGCGATTTTGTCGAGCTCTGCCTCGCAGTCGGCGGCGAACATGGTCACCCCGATGGAATGGGCAAAAGCGATATCAACGCCGCGTTTGATGGTGTTGCCGAAAGAGATTTTCGCAGGATCCGCCCCTTGGGACAGACACAGCTCGATCTCCTGACGCGACGCCGCATCAAAGCCCGAGCCGCGTTCGACCAGCATACGAATGATCTCGGGGGCGGGGTTCGCCTTTACCGCATAGTGGATTCGCGCATCGCCCAGACCGGCTTGCAGCGCGTCGTATTGTACACCCACACGGGCGCGGCTGACGACGAGAGTCGGTTTGTCGAAGCTGTTGTTCCAGATGTAATCAGCCGCTTCGTCATAGTTCGATGCTGCGGATGTGTTCACGGTGGCGGTAGCTGTGGCGTTCATGGTCATCTCCAAAGAGCAAGGAAGGGCGGGAGTACCCTAACATGTCGTTTCAAGAGACGTTACCGTCGCTGCATAGGCGCGGGGTCAATCCGCGGACAGACGGACCGGCCAGAGGCGCGTGCGTTGGCGTCTGTAAGCGCGCATTTACGCTGTTTTCAGATTCGCGCAAGTGGCAAAATACTCGATACGACAATTCGTTTTTCAAGGAGGCACGCAAAGCGCTGCGTACCGGTGAGCGGTGACGGATCGGGGCTATTTTTCCCAATCCGTGCCGATGGCTTCGCGGTCCTTTTCGCGTTCTTCGGCTGCCATTTCCCGCACCTCCGCGCGCTCTTCGGCGTCGCTTTGTTCGGGCGTGGAATTCGACTGAGGCTCCCCTGTCAGGGCAAGCGAGAACAGGATCGGGAAGTGGTCGGACCCGATACTGGGCAAGCGCGACATACGGATCAGGCGGAACTCTGCATCATGGAACAGATGATCAAGCGGCCAGCGCATGACGGCAATACCCGCGTGAAACGTGTTATAGAACCCACGTCCGACCCGTGGGTCCAGCAATCCCGACAGCCGCTGAAACCGGCGGGTGGTGGTGGACCAAGCAACGTCGTTCAGATCGCCTGTCACGATAGCGGGCAGATCGTCCTTGCTGGCTTCGATGCCGACCAACGCGATCTCTCCGTCGCGGCCCTTGGTGTCGTGATAGGGCACGGGGGGTTCGGGGTGCACGATATACAAACGCCACATCCGCCCAGACGGCATCGCGACCTTGGTCCGGATCGACGGCACATCATCAACCAGCAGGTCCCGCACCTGCGTCTCTGACGGCTCCATCTTGGACATCATGACCACACCATAGGAGTTATCCTTGGGCACTTTCACCCAATGGGGGTACTGGTCTTTCAGCGCGTCATAAAGCGCATCGACCCAGTTCGGGTCCACCTCAAGCGCGGCGGCGATATCGGGGTCCTCGGTGCGGATCAGGTCGATCAGACGCTGATACTGGCGATTGGATTGTTTCACGTTTGACGCAAGGATGGTGACACGGTTTTCGGCGTCAGCCGCCTGTGCCTCGGTCGCATCCACGGATTGGCGCGGCCAGAGCGGCGTGAATTTCAGGATGTAGCCCGTGTGGATCGCCGCAATCACAGCGAGGATCGCCAGCGCCGGGTTGCGATGGTCAGGTTCAAGAAACACCAGCGCCACGGCAGCCAGCGCGACGGTCAACACAAACAGCTGTTCACGGGGGAAGGCCATCCCCCGGATCGCGCCATGCGGTATCTTGCTAAAGGGAAGCACGCTGATCGCAGAAACGAGTGCGACAACGCCCCAAAACAGACCGAGTAATATCGTCGCCACCATGCATGCTCCCTACGTCAAAAAAGGGGCGCAGAGCGGTTGCCCTGCACCCCTAGCCCAACACGAGGTTAAGCGGATTTGTTCCGAAGCCGCCGGAAGGGCGGAACCGAATTACTTGTCGTCGTCTTCATCCGCGTCGGAACCGCCCTCGGGCAGCTTGAAGAAACTGTCGGCGTCAGAATAGTCGCCGTGGTCTTTTTCTTCGTCATCCGCAGGGTTGCCGGACAGGGTGAACGTTTCCAGACCTTCGATAGAGGTCGGCATCTTCGGTTCCGTATCCATGCCAAGCGATTGTTCGGTGCTGACCAGACGGCGGCGTTCGTCATCGGTCATCAAGCCACCTTCGGCGGCTTTCTTGGCAGCGGCTTTCTGGACGGCGGCGTCCAGTTCGGACTGTTTGCACAGCCCCAAAGCCACGGGATCGATCGGTTGGATGTTCGCAATGTTCCAGTGCGTCCGCTCGCGGATCGCCTGAATGGTTGGCTTGGTGGTGCCGACCAGCTTGCTGACCTGACCGTCGGAGAGTTCGGGATGGAACTTGACCAGCCAGTAGATCGACGCGGGGCGGTCCTGACGTTTGGACAGCGGCGTATAGCGCGGGCCGCGACGTTTCTCTTCGCCTTGGGCAGACGCGTTGAACTTGAGCTTGAGCTTGTGCAGCGGGTTCGCCTGCCCTTTTTCGATCTCTTCTTCGGTCAGCTGGTTGTTGGCAATCGGGTCAAAGCCCTTCACGCCTTGCGCCACGTCACCATCCGCGATGCCCTGCACTTCAAGCTCGTGCATTTCCACGAAATCCGCGATCTGTTTGAAGCTCAAGGTTGTGTTGTCCACCAGCCATACGGCAGTGGCGCGGGCCATAATCGGTTTTGCCATGTCGGTCTCTCCTTAAAACGCACTTTCCCCGTCGCCTGAAATAGGCTGTCCTGCGGGGCAGAACGGTTTCCATTGTGGGGGAACTTGAACGTCTTATACTCGGACCGGCAAAATAAGGAAAGACCCCAATGCGATTGCTGATCCTGTGCCTGTGTCTGTTGCTGGCCCCGATGCCCCGCCCGGCGGCGGCCAAGGGCGAAATTGCAGGGGAATTCGACTATTACGTGCTGGCGCTCAGCTGGTCGCCCAACTGGTGCGCGCTGGAAGGCGATGCGCGCGATTCCGCGCAATGCGACGCGCGCCACGATCACGGCTGGATCATGCACGGGCTTTGGCCGCAGCTGCATCGGGGGTTTCCAACTTACTGCCGCACCGCCGAACGGCCCCCCACCCGTGGCATGACCGCCGCCATGGCTGACATTATGGGGACGCCCGGTCTGGCGTGGCATCAATGGAAGAAACACGGCAGCTGCACCGGCCTGCCCGCCACCGGATATTTCGATCTGTCGCGTCAGGCCTATGATGCCGTGACCCGCCCCGCGGTCTTTCGCAAGATCACGGGCGACATCCGCCTGCCCGCCTCGGTGGTGGAGGAAGCGTTTTTGAAAGCAAACCCGACGATGGAGGCCGATGGCGTTACCGTCACCTGCAAAAGCGGCTACATTCAAGAAGTGCGTCTATGCCTGTCAAAAACGCTGGAGCCAGTGCCTTGCGGGCGCGACGTGATCAAGGATTGCACGCTGGACGACGCGCTGTTTACCCCGATCAGATAAACCCCGCACTACGTGCGATCATTGCGGCGTCGGTGCGGTTGCGGGCGTCCAGCTTGCGGCACAGCGTTTTGACGTGCAGCTTGATCGTGACCTCTTGCAACTCTAGGTCGCGGGCGATTTCCTTGTTCGATTTCGCCTCCATCAAGCCGCGCAGAACCTGACGCTCCCGCTCTGACAGGGCCTTTTCAAAGTCGGTTTCTTCGGGATCGTCCTTGCCAGACATAAAGTTGACGGGCGCGTAAATCTCACCCGCGGCCATAAAGCGGACCGCGTTGACCAGTGATTTCGCAGGCAGCGTCTTGGGCAGGAAACCGATCGCGCCCATGGCCAGCGCCTGTTCCGCGATCAACCGCGTTGCCGTGCCCGAAATCAGACCGACAGGCTTTTCCTCGTTGGCTTTCATGACCTTAGGCAGCGCCTCAAGCCCCTTCATGCCGGGCATCGTATAGTCNAGCAGNACCAGATCAAACGGCCCCTCTGCCTCTATCTTGGCCATCGCTTCGGGCAGGTCGCTTGCTGCAACCGTCTCTGTCCCGCCATCNGCGTCCAGAAACATTGCAATCGTTTCGCGGACCATATCGTGGTCGTCCGCAATCAGTATCCGTAATGCCATAAGTTCTTTCCTTCCCTCGCCACCACCTCAATGCTGCTTAAGTAGTCGTAGACCAACTTATGGGCGAATAATAGCACACATGAGGATAGGATAACTGTGTCGAATTTTTGACGGCTATACCTTCGTATAGTAAGAATACCCTTAATCTCAGTCGCTCTCCAAACGGCGTTAACCTAAGGTTGATGTACAAACACAGGGGAAGGATACCGAGTTATGACGTTTCAAGCTTTCACCAAGACAATCACCGCCGCACTGTGCGGTGCCGCATTGGCCACTGCTGTGAGTGCACAAGAAGATGCCGTTCTTACCGTCACGGCAGGCGACATGGAACACACCTATACGATGGAGCAGCTGAAAGAACTGCCGTCGTCCAGCTTCGAGACCGAAACCATCTGGACCGAAGGCGCGCAGACCTTTCAGGGCGTNTCGCTCAAGGATCTGATGGACACGCTGGACGTGTCCGAAGGTATGATCGAAGCAACCGCGATCAACGACTATGCGGTCGAAATCCCGATGGAGGATGCGGTGTCCGACGGGCCGATCATCGCCTATGCCAACAACGACAAAGAGATGTCGCGCCGCGGGAAAGGTCCGCTATGGATTGTCTATCCCTATGACAGCGACGTAAAGTACCAGACAGANACGATCTATAGCCGTTCTATCTGGCAGTTGAACCGGCTGGCGATCAAGTAACCGCAAGGCATGTTNACCATGGCCGATTTGATGCAGGACGGCCCACAGCGCAACAGGGTAAGATATATTCTTGCCCTGGCGCTGATGGTCGGCATCCTGCTTGCCGGTTACCTGGCGTTCAACGTCTGGGACCGCGTGCGCGCCCTTGGCAGCGCGCAGCAGGATCATGCCGAATGGGTGTTCTCGCAGCTTGAAATCGACTTTCTCAAACTGGATGGTGCCGTTGAACAGGCGCGGTCCGGGGACGAAAACGATCTGGCGAACCTGCGCAAACGGTTCGACATCTTCTACAGCCGCACCGAAGTCGCCGAACGCGTACAGCAAAGCGGCGACCTNANCCGNGAAATCCAGAAGATACAAGCGGTTNTGGACACACAGATCCCCCTGATCGACGGCAGCGATGAGGCGCTNGCCGCCGGTGTGCCCGCCCTATCGGAAGCGCTGGCCACGGTCGAGGATATGCCGCGCAACATCGGGCTTGCCTCCATCTCCTTNGCCGCCAAAGCNGCNGAGGCNGAGCGCAAAGAGATCGCGCAGCTGATCGAGATCTTGCTGGTGATCGTGGTGACCGTGACCATTGCGCTACTGGGCGCGATCCTGCGGCTGTCGCGCCAGACGATCACGCTCAACCGTGCCTCGCGCGAGGTCGAACGCAACCATTCGCAACTGGCGACCATGCTACGCGCCTCGCTTGATGCGGTGATGGTGCTGTCGGTGGACGGCGAGATTATCGATTTCAACGGCTCTGCCGAAGAGGTCTTTAGCATCTCGCGCGATCATGCGCTTGGGCGCAGCTACATCGAACTGCTGGTCCCCCCTAAACTGCGCCATCGCCAACGGGATAACCTCGCCCATTTCAACGCAACGGGAAAAACGCGGCTGGCAGAAACCGGCCGTCACGAGACAGAGATGATCGACGGCACCGGGCGCATCTTCCCTGTCGAACTTTCGGTGTCGCTGGCGCGGTCAAACGACGCGCCGGTTTTCGTCACATATATCCGCGACATCACCGACAAACTGCAAAAAGAGCAGGAGATCATCCGCGCCCGCGACGAGGCACTGGATGCCTATCAGGAAAAATCGCGTTTCTTCGCGATGATGAGCCACGAGATGCGCACGCCGCTGAACGGCATCCTCTCCGCCATCCACTTGCTGCATGACGACAAGCTGGACGCCGAACAGCGCAAATACGTCGAAGCCGCGCTGAAATCCGGTGACATCCTGCTGGGCCATATCGACGACGTGCTAGCCATCGAACGCAGTGAGGCCGAAACCAACGACAACGAGTTGCAAGCCAGTGATATGGTCGCGCTGACCGCCGGCATGGTCAACACCATGACGCCACTGGCCAAGACATCGGACACGCGCCTGCATCTGGATCAGGACGGGCTGACCGACACACCCATCCTGACAGACCCGCGCGCGGTGCAGCAGATTCTGGTCAACCTCATCAGCAACGCGATCAAATTCAGCCCCGACGACGATATTGTGCTCAGCGCGACCTATGACATGGAAACGGACAATGCGCCGATGCTGCATATCGAAGTGGCAGACAATGGCCCCGGTATCCCGCCCGATGACCTCAAGCGGATTTTCGAGGATTACGTATCGCTCGACAGCCGCTACGAGCGGCGCACAGGGGGCACCGGTCTGGGGCTGGGCATCGTCCGTCGGCTGGTGCACCGTCTGGGCGGCACGATCACCTGCGTCTCNGAGGTTGGCAAAGGCGCGCGGTTTATCGTGCGACTGCCAGCAGACTTCGTGCAGACAGAAGCCCCGCAGCCCGTCGCCCAACCGCAGCTTGATACCGAAGACACCCCCGCGATGAACCTGCTGGTCGTCGACGATAACGAGATCAACCGCGATCTGCTTAAGGCGATGCTGGGCCGTCTGGGTCACGAGGTCACCCTTGCCAGCAGCGGCCCCGAAGGCATCGATCGTGCGGCCGAACAGAGGTTTGACGCGATCCTGATGGATATTTCGATGCCGGGGATGAGCGGNCTACAGGCCACGCAGGTGATCCTTCAAGGGGGCGGGCCCAATGCCGATACCCCGATCATGGCCGTGACCGCCCACGCCCTGCCCAACGAACGCGCGGCCTTTACCGCGGGCGGGATGACCGGCTTTCTGCAAAAACCCATCAACACGCGCCGTCTGAAAACCGCGCTAAGCGAGCTTGTGATGCCCGCCGCTGACGGTGCCTCTGATGCGGCTGAAGCGACGCACGCCGAGCCGCAGCCTCCGGTACTGAACGCCAATCAGGTGAACGAATTGTTCGAACTGCTTGGTCCTGAAAAGCTTGCCGATCGCATTGGCAANCTGCGCCAACGTGTAGAGGGGCAANTGCCGCCCCTNGCCTCGGCCGAGGACCGCGANGATCTGCAACGCAAGACCCACGACCTTGCCGGGTTNTGCGGNATGTTCGGCGCAGAGCGNATGCACGCCCTGCTCGCCACCATCGAACAGGACTGCAAACAGGGNGACGTGGANAANGCCCGTGATCAGGTCGCCAAAGTGCCCGCGGCATGGGCCGAAACCCTTGANGCNTGGGAGGCGCGCCTGTCGGCGTANCGCCCCCTGAACGACAAAGGGCACCCTGATATCAGAGCGCCCCTTGCCNNATNTNANTGCCCGCCGCTTAGGCGTTGGCGTCAACCTTCAACACGATCTTGCCGATATGGCCGCTTGTNTCCATGCGGGCGTGCGCCTCGCTCGCGTCCTCGAACGCGTATTCGCTGTCCATCACCGGTGCGATCTTGCCCGCGTCCAGCAGTGGCCAGACCTTCTCGCGCAGNTCTTCNGCGATCTTGGCCTTGGCCAGATCGCTTTGTGGACGCAGGGTGCTGCCGGTCATCGTCAGACGGCGTGTCATCAGCGTGGCAAAGTTCACCTCTACCTTCGGCCCGCTGAGGAAGGCGATCTGCACAAGACGGCCGTCTTCGGCCAGCGCTNGCAGGTTGCGNGGGATGTANTCGCCGCCGACCATATCAAGGATCAGGTCTGCCCCGCCCTCGGCTTTCAGCACATCAACGAAATCCGAGTCACGGTAGTTGATCGCGGCCTCGGCCCCGAGTTTGGCGCAGGCGTCGCATTTGCTGTCGGTCCCTGCCGTNGCAAAAACCCGTGCGCCGAATTCGCGNGCCAGCTGGATCGCNGTCGTCCCGATGCCCGACGACCCGCCATGCACCAAGAACCGTTCGCCCGCTTTCAGGCCACCGCGCATGAACACATTGGACCAGACGGTGAAGAATGTCTCGGGCAGGCAGGCGGCTTNCTTCATGTCCATGCCCTTGGGCACCGGCAGACAATGNGCCGCAGGCGTCGCGACATATTCCGCATAGCCGCCACCGGGCAGCAGCGCGCAGACCTTGTCGCCGACAGCCAGACCGCTGACGCCCTCGCCCACGGCGGACACNACGCCCGAGGCTTCAAGCCCNGGCAGATCGCTGGCAGTGGGGGGCGGCGCATACATGCCCGCNCGTTGCAGCGCATCGGGGCGGTTCACACCGGCATAGGCCACTTTGATCACGACTTGCCCGTGGGCCGGCTGCGGCATGGGGCGGTCGGTGGGTTGCAGCACTTCGGGTCCGCCGGCCTTGGTGATCTCTATCGCACGCATGGTTTCTGTCATCGACTACGTCTCCTCCGTAAATCNGTNTTGCCGCACCATAGGCACGGTTTTCGGCACACACAATGCGAACTGACAGGCGTCAGGTCGCGNAGAGNCTCACGTCAAAGCCCGCCACGGGCACGCAGGGCCTCGGCCACATGTTCGGCGTCGTCAATCGCCAGCACGGTAAACGGGANGATCATCCGCCAGCCGACCCGCTTGGTGGAACGCGCGCGCCATGACTGCGCCAGCAACTGGCCCTTTTGCGCCAGAACGGGGGTAAAGCGGATGACNAGGGCGATGCCCAGTTCGATNGCGCGGGTCTGGATNCCAAGGCGGCGCAGCGGCGTTGTCAGCCATGTCACCACAGCCACCATCTGCGCCAGCTTGGTCGTCATGGTCACCAGATTCGCCAGCGCCACCGCTGTCATCATCCGCAACGTCACGGTCGCNCCCGCCATGATGTCATGGGTCACGATATGCCAGACCATGATCAGCACAACGAAGGGCAGCAGCACCCGCAAGCGCGCCAGCCCCACCTTGAAAAACCGCCATCCCGGCAGCGCATAAAGCAGCAGGGTCACCGCCAAGGCCGCCGCCTGCAGCGCGGNGTGGGTCAGGCTGAATAGCCCCATCGTCGCCACGCAAAGCGCTGCCAGCTTTGCCCCCGCAGGCCAACCGTGGGCGCGGGTCTCAACCGGGGAGGTGAGTGAAATCATCGCTTTCCCCGATCTCTTGCATCTGTGCCACAAAGGCTTGGGTCACCTGAGGCACCGCGCCGTCCTGCACGATCTGACCCTGATCGATCCAGATCATNCGGTCATAGGTCGCCAGATGCGCGGGGTCATGGGTGATGTGCACCAGATGCGCCTCTACCGCGTGCAGCACGCGCGTGAGATGCATCATCGTCGGGATATCNAGCCCCGCAAAAGGTTCATCNAGNATGATCAGGCGCGGCTGCATGGCAAGGATCGACATCAGACANACCAGCTGCCGCTGCCCCTGAGATAGCTGATGGATCGCCGCCTTNGCCCAATGGCTGCGGTTAAAGCGGGCGAGGATATCCGCCGTTCTCTCTGCGGCCTCTTTTGCGGTGTGTTTCAGCTGGGTCAGGCCAAAGCTGATCTCTTCTTCCACCGTGGGGAAGATAATCTGGTGATCGGGGTTCTGGAACAGGATGCCGACCTGCCGCANNGCCGCCTTGCGNTCCTTGACCACATCCACCCCGTTGATCCGCAGCTTGCCCGANGACGGNGCCACCAGCCCCGCCAGCACCCGNGCCAGAGATGTCTTNCCGGACCCNTTCCGCCCGACAATACCAATCCGCCGCTCGGATGCCTGCAGTGTCACATCACATAGCACCGAGGTTCCTTCGGGGGTGTAGGAAACCTTGTCCAGATCGATCAGAAACGGGTGCATATGCGTGAGTACCAATAAGCCGCGCCCGCGCCGGATGCGGACGCCGCAGCACCTAGCAGGTCTGGTCTGGCGAGGAAAGCCAGCCTAGGGACGCGGGCTGCCCCAGCTGCCGGGAAGATCGCTACGGTTCAGCCGCGAGGGGGCTTTCACATGGGAAAGCAACCAGTTGGGCCCGGCCATCAACATGCTGAGCGTCGGGCTGCTGTTCACCTGCGCCTTGACCTTTTCGATCTGCATCACGTTCTCGATCCGCCGATCAAGGAAGGCCCATGTCTCTGCGTGGCCCTCGCTGGTNTCGCCCAGCCAGAACANCACGGTCGAGGAATAGACCGCGCTCANCGTGGCGCGTTTGGTGTACCAGTTCACGTCTTCGGACGTATCCCCCAAGGCAGCCCATATGGCATCCGCCGTCCCCCAGACCAGTTTGGCCCCCTCGGGCGCATATTGTGGCAGGGCAAACAGGGTTGTCCCACGACGTACCGCCTCTTTGTCCGTGGCGGCTTCAAGACGGAAGCGGACCATAGCGGCAACCTTGGCCGAGAATTTCATCTCGGTCATGTTTTCGGCCTTCATCCGGTCGATCATCTGCTGATCNCCCCGTTTGTGATAGGCGACGGCCAGNTCNACGGCACCGCGCGGACAGACAGCACGCGCGACGGTCGGGTCCATGCCGGTATCGCTGACCGCAGCCTTGAATGTCGCCTCTGACCAGCCGTCAAACGCGACATGCATCAGCGCGGCATCCAGCAGTTGTTCTTTCGGTGTCTGGGACGTGTTCGTCATAGCGGCCTCCTGAAGGGGTGATTGGCTTTGCTCTAGACAATATAGGTTTCGGTTGCTATATGGCCAGTTCCTGCAAATCCTTGCAACTTCAAACTAGAAAGGTGGTGAAAACCACATGCAGGTTAGTGTTCGCGATAACAACGTCGATCAAGCGCTGCGCGCCCTGAAGAAAAAACTTCAGCGCGAGGGTGTGTTTCGTGAAATGAAGCTTAAGCAGCATTTCGAGAAACCTTCCGAGAAAAAAGCACGCGAGAAAGCAGAAGCGATCCGCCGTAGCCGCAAACTGGCACGGAAGAAATTGCAGCGCGAAGGCATGATGTAAATCATCCAAGCGACGCATAAGAATACGAACCCCCGTTACCTTTCGGTGCCGGGGGTTTTCTTTTGTCTGCCGCTGCGCGCGTGGTGACGCATGGGTACAGTAGACAGGACCCGACGGCAGAGCGTATCGCAAAGCGGCCAAAGACAGGACAGACCATGACCCAGCCCACCTACCCCAGCGTTGCCCCGATCCACCGGCGGGCTGATCTGATCGTCCACCTTGTGGGGCTTGCGCTGATTCTTGGGGCTGGCGGCGCGTTGGTGATGAAATCGGCCACATCGCTGCAAACGGCGGTCACGGTCGCGGTGGTGGTCTATGTGCTTTGCGCGCTGGCATCGAACCTTGCATCCTGCGCCTACCACTTCGCGCCGTGGCACGATGCGCGCAAACTCATGCGGCGGATTGATCATGCGGCGATCTATCCCAGCATCGCGGGCACGTTTACGCCGTTCTTCGTGCAGGCCGGCACGACATGGACGATCACGCTGCTTTGTGTGTCATGGGGGCTGGCGCTGGTGGCGATGTACAAAAAAATCACCGACCCGCAGGTTCAGGGCAAGTGGTCCACCGCATCCTATCTGGGGCTGGGCGCCATTGGCCTTTGCGCACTGCCGGACCTGACAGGGGTGCCGCTGGCAACACTCTGGTGCATCATCGGCGGGGCATTTGCCTATGTGATAGGCGTCGGCTTTTACGTGCGCCGCGCCATGCGCTTTCGCTATGCGACNTGGCACGCTTGGGTCAATATCGGCGGNATCGCGATGTTCGCNGGNATCTGGATGGCGCTGTTTCCNTCCGCGATTTAACCGACTGGCAGCGCTGTGGTGTTGCACACCGTGCGCAGCGCAAAGCTGGATTGCATCTGCCCCACACCGGGCAACCGCGCCANATGCTGGCGATGGATGCGGGCGAAATCCTCGGTATTNTCGGCCACGACCTTAAGCAGGTAATCCGCGGCCCCCGCCATCAGGTGNCATTCCAGCACATCGGGAATACGCGCGACCGCNTTTTCAAAGGCGTCCAGCACCTCGTCCGCTTGGCCTTGTAGGGTGATCTCGACAAACACCGTCGTGGGAACGCCCATCTTGCGCGGGTTCAGNAGGGCGACGTAATCNCGGATATACCCTTCGGCNTCCAGCCGCTGCACGCGCCGGTGACAGGCCGACGGCGACAGATGTACCTTTTCCGACAGGTCAGAGTTCGACATCCGCCCGTTGCGTTGCAGGGCAGTAAGGATGCGGCGATCNATGTCGTCTAGACTCATGTGGCGCAATACTTTCGCGTGAAATGACCAATATGNAGCAGAGNATTCGAAGAGCAAGGGGGATANCGGCCCATAATCCGTGCCCAATTGCGTATCGAGGGGCGTACCGTAATTCAAATGCNCCCTCAATAGGATGAACTCATGAAAATCGGTTGCCCCAAAGAAATCAAGCCACAGGAATTCCGCGTCGGCATGACCCCGAATGCCGCTTACGAGGCGGTGAACAAGGGACATGAGGTTGTTATCGAAGCAGGTGCCGGCATCGGCGCTGGTTTTGATGACGCCGCCTATACCGACGCAGGCGCGACGATCCTTGCCACCGCGCAAGAGGTCTTCGACAGCGCCGACATGATCGTCAAGGTCAAGGAACCCCAAGCGGTCGAGCGCAAGATGCTCCGCGAAGGGCAGATNCTGTTCACCTATCTGCACCTCNCCCCCGANCCCGAACAGACCAAGGATCTTCTCGCCTCCGGGGCGACTTGTATCGCCTATGAAACCGTCACCGACCGCAATGGTGGCTTGCCGCTGCTTGCGCCAATGTCCGAAGTCGCGGGTCGTCTGGCCCCGCAGGTGGGCGCATGGACGCTGCAAAAAGCCAACGGCGGGCGCGGCGTGCTGATGGGCGGCGTCCCCGGCGTTGGTCCGGCGCGTGTGGTCGTGATCGGCGGCGGTGTTGTCGGCACCCACGCCGCACGCATTGCCGCNGGTATGGGNGCGGATGTCACCGTGCTTGATCGGTCCCTGCCCCGTCTGCGCTATCTGGATGACATCTATGGCGGCGTGTTCAACACCTCTTACGCCTCGGCGGGCAATACGATCGAACTGGCGCGCGAGGCNGANATGATCATCGGNGCCGTCCTGATCCCCGGGGCCGCCGCCCCCAAACTGATCAGCCGCGCGCAACTGTCCGAGCTCAAGCCCGGCGCGGCGCTGGTGGACGTGGCGATTGACCAAGGTGGCTGCTTTGAAACCTCGAAAGCGACCACCCACCAAGACCCCGTATACGACGTGGACGGCATCATGCACTACTGCGTTGCCAACATGCCCGGTGCCGTGGCNCGGACATCGACCATTGCGCTTGGCAANGCCACGATGCCNTTCATGCTGGCACTNGCNGATAAAGGCTGGAAGCAAGCCTGCGCCGACGATCCCCACCTCAAGGCAGGTCTGAACGTGCACGCAGGTCANCTGACCTACGCCGCCGTGGCCGAAGCGCTCGGGATGGAGGCGATCACCGCCGATCAGGCCATCGCCGGTTAANCACCCCCTACGCACCACGCAAAAGGCCCGCAGTGCACCTGCGGGCCTTTTCGTNTCNCGCNGTTGNAACGCTTANTTCTTGGCAAGCTCATCGCGAATTTGCAGCAGCACNTCCAACTGGCTGGGGCCAGTCGCCACTTCGGGGGCGACATCATCGGGGCGTTCGGCCAGCGANTTCAGCCGGTTNACGGATTTGACCAGCATNAACACCACAAAAGCGATGATCAGGAAGTTGATGCAGGCCGTGATGAACGCGCCATAGGCAAAGATCGCCGCGCCGGTTTCGCGCGCCGCGTCAAGACCGGTACCCGCAGGCACATCGCCAGACAGCACCACATACATGCTGGTGAAATCAACGCCGCCAAGGATCAGACCGATCACAGGGTTGATCAGATCGCTGACCAGCGAGGTCACAATAGCCGTAAACGCCGCGCCGATAATGATACCGACTGCCAGGTCCATAACATTGCCCTTGGCAATGAAATCCTTGAATTCTTGAATCATGTCTGTCCCTCGTATGATTGAAAGCCGTGCCTGCTACGTCGCACGACATACTGCGCATGCGCTAGCACAAGTTTTCCAGATAACGATGGGTTTTTGTCGGATAAGCACGGTTTTCCCCCTTACAGAGGCGAAAACCGCGCAATCCGGNGCAAAGCGTGCTTACTCTGGCAGGGTGCCCGTCAGCACATANCGCAGNATNTGCACGACCTGCGCGGGCTCTTGGGCGACAGCCAAAGCTGCGGCGTCNACCTCTTTCAGCGCGTGCGCGTGGTCGGCCCCATGCAGGATCACCAGCGATTTACCCAGAGCCGCCGCATAGCCCGCATCAAAAGCCGCGTTCCACTGTTTGTACTGATCGCCAAAACGCACGACGACGACATCCGCCTCTTCGATGCCCTTGCGGGTGCGGATCGCGTTCAGCTGTGCGCCCTTGCGGTCGTGCCAGAACTTGTTTTCCTCGGCCCCCAGAATCGCCACACCGCAGTCGTCGCTGGCCGCGTGGTCGGTGACAGGGCCGGTGAACACAACATCCAACCCNGCCGCGCCATCGATGATCTGATCGCGCCAGTCGGTGTGGATTTCACCCGAGAGATATACATGCAGTGTCATACCGCCTCCNTTCGCTTTAGCCGCGCAGTACGCCGCCGCTGGCTTTGGTCACCTTGTCGATGACCTTGGCGCCAACCGCCTCGATATCCGCGTCTTTCAGTGTCTTGTCGCTTGGCTGCATCCGTACCGTGAGGGCGAGCGATTTTTTCCCCTCGCCCAAGGCACCGCCGATGAATTCNTCAAAGACGCGCACATCGTCNATCAGGGCCTTGTCCGCCCCCATCGCCGCATTGACCAAGGTCAGCGCGTCAACATCGGCGTCCACCACAAAGGCAAAGTCACGTTCCACCGCNTGCANCGCGCTGGTGTTCAGCGCGGGACGTGTGGCACCGGACTTGCGCGGCAAGGGCACCTCGGCGGGCCAGATGGTGAAGCCCATCGCGGGCCCTTTGACATCCAGTGCCGCCAGAACCCGCGGGTGAATTTCNCCAAAGACGCCAAGCACTTTTTTCGGGCCAAGGCAGATCTGCCCGTGACGCCCGGGGTGGAACCAGTCAGCGCCATTGCGGTTGATCTGCACCTTGGCGGGGGCACCGATGGCGGACAGGACCGCCTCGATATCCGCCTTGACGTCGAACACATCGACCGGACGCGATGCGCCGTGCACATCTTTGGGGCCGGTGCTGCCGGTCAGCAGGCCGCTNATCTGCAGATGCTGATCGCCGGGCTCNCCGCCGGTGAAGACGGGGCCGACCTCGAACAGCGCCATGTCAGGNAAGCCCCGCGCCTGATTGCGGGCCGCGGCCTGCAGCAAGGCGGGCANCAGCGANGGGCGCATATGGCTCATGTCATTGCTGATCGGGTTTTCCAGACGGGTGTCATCGGTGCCGCCACCAAACAGCGCGGCAGACGCCTGATCGATAAAGCTGTAGGACACACATTCGTTGTAGCCCAATGCGGCGCAGGCGCGGCGCGCGATGGCCTCGCGGCGCTGCATCGGCGACAGGACGGGCTTGGGCACGCCGGGCGTCAGGCGTGGCAAGGGGCGCCCTTCAAGCTTGGTGAGTGACGCAATCCGCGCGACTTCCTCGACCAGATCGGCTTCGCCCTGCACATCGGGGCGCCAGCTTGGGACATGCGCCATGTCGCCTTCCAGACGGAAGCCAAGCGCCGTCAGCGTCTTGCGCTGCTCGCTTTCCGAAATGGTCATCCCCACCAACGACTGCACGCGCGCNGCNTCCAGCTTGTANGCNCGNGAANAGTCNGGNACCTTGCCCGCGACNACAACNTCNGACGCCTCACCGCCTGCGATGTCCAGGATCATCNGNGTCGCATGTTCGATGGCATANGGCGTCCATTCGGGGTCGATCCCCCGTTCGAAGCGATAGCGCGCGTCCGAGTTGATCTTGAGCGCGCGGCCCGTGTAGGCGGTGCGCACCGGATCGAAATAGGCCGCTTCGACAAAGACATTCACCGTGTCCATGGAACAGCCGCTTTCCGCGCCGCCCATCACACCCGCGATGCTTTCGACCTTTTCGGCGTCCGAAATCAGGGTCATGCCTTCGCTGAAGGTATATTCCTTGTCGTCCAGCCCCATCAGGGTCTCGCCGCCCTTGGCGCGGTGGATGCGCAGGCTGTTGCCCGCGACCTTATCCGCNTCGAACACGTGCAAAGGACGGTTGCGGTCATAGGTGAAGAAGTTCGTCACNTCGACGAGGAACGAGATCGGGCGCAGGCCAATGGCGCGCAGCTTGTCCTGCAACCACGCCGGCGACGGGCCGTTTTTGACGCCGCGGATCACACGACCNTAGAAAACCGGACATTGGTCCAGCGTNTCTTCGTCGATCGAAACAGAGATCGGGCACGGGAACTGCCCCTCGACCGCGGGCACATCGCGCTGTTTCAGCGTGCCCAGACCACGGGCCGCCAGATCACGCGCGATCCCGCGCACACCCAAGGCATCGGGACGGTTGGGGGTGATCGCGATCTCGATCACGGGGTCAACCTTGGCGGGGTCGTTTTCCGCCAGCCAGTCGATGAAACGGTCGCCGACATTGCCCGAGGGCAGTTCAATGATACCGTCATGTTCCTCGGATAGTTCAAGCTCGCGCTCTGACGCCATCATGCCAAAGCTTTCGACGCCACGGATCTTGCCAACGCCGATGGTGGTATCAATGCCCGGCACATANACGCCCGGNTTNGCCACAACCACGGTGATGCCCTGACGCGCGTTCGGNGCACCGCAGATGATCTGCTGCACGCCTTCGTCGGTATCCACCTGACAGATCTGCAAACGATCCGCGTCGGGGTGCTTTTCTGCCGATTGCACATAGCCCAGCGTAAACTCCGCCAGCTTCGCGCCACGATCTTCGACGCCTTCGACCTCGAGCCCCAGATCGGTCAGCGCATAGGTGATTTCATCGATCGACGCGGTGGTGTCGAGATGTTCCTTCAGCCAGGACAGTGTGAATTTCATGGCGGTGATCCTCATGCAATGCTTGCGCTAGGGCGTAGCGTTTAATCGGCGCGGTTTCAATGCGGTGCGGCTGCGTTTTGCGCCTAGCCCGGTGTTTTGGGCATCAACCCGTCCAGCTGGTAGCCAAGCCATCCGGTCGGGATGAAATGTCCGCCGGTATGGATGTCCAGCGTCACGCTGCGGTCGCCGGCGCAATTGTCCCAAGTAAAATGCGCGAACTCTACCCCCGGGGCGAGGGTCAGCGCGCCATCCAGCCGGCCCTTGCCACAGCGGAACGCCTTGCGCCACAGGGCGACGACATTGGTGGCATCATGTTCGGGCCCGCGCGGCAGGCTCATCCACAGGTCGTTGAGCCCGTGCACATGGCGGACCTGACGCGGCGGATTGGCGCAGGTGCTGGACTGTTTGATCGTGCCCGACATGGTCATCAGCCCCGCGATCCGGTCGCCGCGCGCGCAGGCATAGCGCCACGCCATCGCCGCCCCGAAACTGAACCCCGAGATATAGATCTGGCTTTGATCCACCGGATAGCGTTTCGCCACATCCGCCAGCACCGCATCGGCAAAGGCGATATCCGCAGGGTCATCCTGCCAGAACCGCCACGCCCGATGCTGCGCCGACGGGGCCACCAGCATCACGCCACGGGGCTTTGTCTCGGACCCGATACGCGGATGGTGGATCACCGTCCGCCCGCGCCGCAGGAAAGCGTGAAAGTGCATCATGACAGGCAGGGGCGTCACGCCGTCCCAATCATCGGGCATCAGGATGTTGTAGCTGCGGTCACCTATTTCGCAGACGGTATCCCCACCGCAGGGCGGGAGGGTTTGGGCGGTGGCAACCATTGGCGCGGCAGACAGCGCGCAGGCCAGCATCGCGGCCTGAACAAGTGCTTTTGGCCGCGCGGTCAGCGCGTGGAAAAAGGCGGAGAGGCTCACGGGTTTCTCTAATCCTCAAACCGATGCGCGAGATCGTCCACATCGCCCATGCGATAAAGCTTGATCTCGCGGATCAGACGCAGGGTTGGTTTGGCAGCAAACAGCAGCGACCCGATCAGGAACAGCCATGTGCCGGGCGTAAGCCAAGCGTCGCTAAAGAACATGACCGACCCGACAATAAAGCAAAAAGCGGCCATGAAATCGACAACCGTATGGGCCAACTCGAACCGTGCATAAAGCCTGCGGTGCGCCTCGGATTGGTCCCGACGTTCATTGCGAAATATTTTCATCGGGCCCTGCCCTTGTTCACCGGACAAGCGGCGCGGTGCCCAGCGACGGACACCGCGCCGATCGATTAGCGGCTCAAACCACCATGCAGCGTCGGCTGATCCAAGCTTGCAAACCCGTAATGTCGCAGCCAGCGCAGGTCTGAATCAAAGAATGCCCGCAAATCGGGGATGCCGTATTTCAGCATCGCGATACGGTCGATGCCCATGCCAAAGGCAAAGCCCTGCCATTCGTTCGGGTCGATCCCGCCCGCTTGCAGCACCTTCGGGTGGACCATGCCGGAGCCCAGCACCTCCATCCAGCCGTCGCCTTCGCCGATGCGCAGCTGTCCGTCGACCCAGGAACACTGGATATCAACCTCTGCCGAAGGTTCGGTGAAGGGGAAATGCGAGGCGCGGAAGCGGGTCTTGATGCCCTCGACCTCGAAGAACGCGCTAAAGAATTCCTCCAGCGTCCATTTCAGGTTCGCCATAGAGATGTCTTTGTCGATCGCCAGACCTTCGACCTGATGGAACATCGGCGTGTGGGTCTGGTCATAGTCGGCACGGTAGACGCCACCGGGGCAGATGATGCGCAGGGGCGCGCCTTCGGCCTCCATCGTGCGGATCTGCACGGGGCTGGTGTGGGTGCGCAGCACGTGGGGCGGACGGTCGTCGCCCTCGGCACGGGCCATATAGAACGTGTCCATCTCGGCGCGTGCGGGGTGGTGGCCGGGGATGTTCAGCGCGTCGAAGTTATACCAATCGGTGTCGATGCGCGGCCCTTCGGCGACAGAGAATCCCAGCTCGGCGAAGATCGCGGTCACTTCCTCGGTCACCTGGCTGACGGGGTGGATCGTGCCCTGACGCGTCGCGCGCGTGGGCAATGTCACGTCCAGCCATTCGCTGCGCAGACGTTCATCAAGGGCCGCATCCCCAAGTGCTGCTTTCTTCGCGGCAATGGCGGAGTTGATCTCGTCCTTGAGCGCGTTCAGCGCGGGGCCGACCGTCTGGCGTTCTTCGGGCGTCATACGGCCCAGCTCGCGCATCTTCAGGGCGACTTCGCCCTTTTTACCCACGGCGGCCAGACGGATGTCCTCCAACGCGGCTTCGTCGGCGGCACCAGCGATCTGGCCCAGATATTTCGCTTTCAGGTCGTCCATATCGGCCTCATGTCTTTTGCTCGGGCTGGTGCTAGCAGAATTGGCCCCGAATACAAGCGGCAGGGCCATTTGAAGCGGGTCTTGTGATGCTGAAACCGCGGGCACATAGTGGCGCAAACCATCAAGGGGGTGCCGCGCGTGGCAGAGATTTTACAACCCGACGGCAACCCGTCCCTGCCCCGACCTGTCACACGGCCCTGGCTGGCGCTGCTTGGCCTGACGCTGGGGGTGACGGTCACCAACGGGTTCGCGCGCTTTGCCTACGGGCTGATCCTGCCCGCGATGAAGACCGAGCTGGACTGGACCTATGCGCAGGCGGGCTGGCTGAACACGGCGAATGCCATCGGCTATATCATCGGCGCGGTGCTGACGCTGCTGCTGATCGGGCGCATCGCGCCTGCGCGGTTGTTCGGGTTCGGCATGGTGACCACGACGCTGACGCTGTTGGCGACGGGGTACGAGGCGACGATGGGCTGGCAGACCTTCTGGCGGATCGCGGCGGGGGTCTTCGGGGCGATGTCCTTTTCCACCGCAGGGGTGCTGACCGCGCGGCTGTTTCCCGGCGACGCGCGCCGCAATGCGCTGGCAATCGCGATCCTGTTCGGCGCAGGGGGCGGTATCGGGATCATGCTGGCAGGCGCGTCCCTGCCCCTGATGATAGAGCTCTGGGGCACCGGATCATGGCGCTATGGCTGGTATATCATCGGCGTGATCAGCGTGGCCTGCCTGCCCCTGTCCCTATGGGCCGCGGCGCGTTTGTCGGTGCCTGCACAGCGCAACACAGCAGCCGACGGCATCAAGCTGCACCTGATCTGGAGAGAGCTTGCAGGCTACATCGGTTTTGCCATGGGCTATATCGTCTATCTGACGTTCCTGTCTGCGTGGATGACGGATCAACAGGCACCCGCGCTGCTGATCTCGGCGGTGTGGATCATCATGGGGGTGGCGCTGATCGCCTCGCCCTTCGTCTGGCGCGGGGTATTGGCGCGGCACGCCTCGGGCAAGCCCTTGGCGATGATCCTGACCGGCATCGCAATCGGGTCGGCGCTGCCGCTCGTCCTGCCTGCGGGTGGGGCCGTGGTGATTTCAGCCGTGGTGTTCGGGCTTTGCGTCTTCATGGCCCCCGGCGCGATCACCAGCTTTATCCGCCAGAACCTGCCTGCCGAAAGCTGGGCCGCCGCGATGAGCCTGTTCACCGTGGTCTTTGCCATCGCGCAGACCGCAGGCCCCTTCGCCGCCGGTGCCTTGGGCGACCTGACGGGCAATATCGGATCCAGCCTCTTGGCTGCCGCTGCGATCCTGCTGACAGGGGCCGCTGTGGTGGCGTTTCAAAAACCGCTGCCGCCACAAGACCCCGGCTGATCACCGCACAAACGAAAAACGCCGCCCCGATGTCAGGGCGGCGTTCTAAAAATTTGGGTCGGCAAAGGGCGCTTACGCGGCCAGTGCGTCTTGTGCTTGCTTCACGATGGCACCGAATGCTTCGGGCTCGTTGATGGCCAGGTCGGACAGAACCTTCCGGTCCACTTCGATACCAGCCAGGGACAGACCATTGATGAAGCGGCTGTATGTCAGTGCTTCGTCGTGGCTGCGCACAGCGGCGTTGATCCGCTGGATCCACAATGCGCGGAAGTTCCGCTTGCGGTTCTTACGGTCGCGCGTGGCGTATTGGTTGGCTTTGTCGACCGCCTGACGGGCGACCTTAAAGGTGTTCTTGCGGCGGCCATAGTAACCTTTGGCTGCTTTGATTACCTTTTTGTGACGGGCGTGGGTAACGACACCACCTTTTGTACGGGACATATCGGCTCTCCTATCTTAGCGGTCGTAGGGCATGAAGCCCTTGATGATCTTGGCGTCGGGTGCAGACAAAGCTGTTGTCCCACGCGCGTCACGGATGAATTTTTTCGTCCGTTTGATCATACCATGCTGTTTGCCAGCCTGACCGCCGATGACCTTGCCGGTCGCCGAGATCTTAAAGCGCTTCTTGGCGCTCGATTTCGTCTTCATCTTGGGCATTTCCGTCTCCTTAACTTGAGTTCGGTAAGTGCGCGACTCGGCATGCCACGAAGGCCGGACGCGCGGAACGAAGCTGGCGTATAGGAGGGACAGGGGCCCAAAGCAAGGGCAAAAGCGCGAAACGCCTGCGCTTACCAGAACTTGTAGCGCGCAATCACATGCAAAACGGCGTCTGGCACATCTTCCAACGCATAGCCGCCCGGATGGGTGTTGATGGCATAGACGATCATCCCGCCCGCGATCAGCACCGTCAACGCCGACGCGCGCGGCGCACGGCCATCAGAGAAGGCCGACACGACAGAGGGGATAGAAAGCACAGCAAGGGCAAGACCAATCACCAAAATCAGATCAGTATCCATTATTCCTGCCCCTGCTCGATATATTCTTGTTACCTGACCAGAGGTTATTCCGGATCGGTATTAAAAATCAATCGTTCGTCGCAGGGTGCGACGCGCAGGATATTTGTGCTGCCCTCGACGTTGAAAGGCACGCCTGCGGTGACAACGATCATATCCTCCGGTCCGGCATAGCCTTCGTCACGGGCAACGCGCGCGGCGCTGACCACGGCCATCTTGAAGCGTTCCAGCGTGCCGGTCTGAACGCAATTTACGCCCCAGGTGAGCGCCAGTCGGCGCGCGGTCTTGACCAGAGGTGACAACGCGATGATCGGCACCCGCGGGCGTTCACGTGCGGTCAACAGCGCCGTGGTCCCGCTTTGGGTGAAGCAACAGATCGCCTTGATGTTCGCGGTTTCCGCAATCTCGCGTGCGGCGGCGACAATACCATCCGCCACGGTCATGCGGTCCACCTTGCGCGACGATTCGATAATCTGGGTGTAGGTCGGATCCTGCTCTACCTCGGTGGCCACGTTATCCATCGTGCGCACAGCCTCGACCGGATAGGCACCGGCCGCGGATTCCGCCGACAACATCACCGCATCGGCCCCTTCATAAATGGCGGTCGCGACATCCGATACCTCGGCCCGGGTGGGGATCGGGCTTTCGATCATCGATTCCAGCATCTGCGTCGCCACGATCACCGGCTTTGCCGCCGCACGGCATTTGCGCACCAGTCGTTTCTGGATCGGCGGCACGTTCTGCACCGGCAGTTCAACCCCCAGATCACCGCGCGCAACCATGATACCGTCGCTCACCGCCAGGATGTCCTCGAACCGGTCCACCGCCGACGGCTTTTCGATCTTGCTCAGCAATGCGGCACGGCCCTTGGCCAGGTCGCGCGCCTCGGTCACATCTTCGGGGCGCTGCACAAAGCTCAACGCCAGCCAGTCGACCCCCAGCTCGCACACGAATTCCAGATCGGCGCGGTCTTTTTCCGACAGGGCGGCCAGCGGCAGCACCACATCCGGCACGTTCACGCCCTTGCGGTTAGAGATCACGCCGCCGATCATCACTTCGCACTCCGCGAAATCGGGGCCGCATTCCTTGACCTTCAGACGGATCTTGCCGTCATTGACCAACAGCGATGCGCCCGGTTCAAGCGCCTGGAAAATCTCGGGGTGCGGCAGGCACACGCGGCGGGCATTGCCCTCTGCCTCGTCCAGATCCAGCCGGAAGGACGCGCCCTCGACCAGCAATTCGCTGTCCCCTGAAAAGACACCCACACGCAGCTTTGGCCCCTGAAGATCCGCGAGAATACCGATCGTGGATCCCGTTTCCTCTTCGATCTGGCGGATGATCTGGTGCTTGATCCGGATTTCGTCATGGCTGCCGTGGCTCATGTTCAACCGGAACACATCCGCGCCCGCGTGAAACAGTGCCGATATCGTCTCGTGCGTGTCCGAGGCCGGACCCAAGGTGGCAACTACTTTGACATTCCGCGTGCGTTTCATACTGGTGACGTCCCTTTTCATCTGCGGGCTTTGGCAGCCCCTGCGCTCATTGCCACGGGTCTAACACGCGCGGCGGTCAGAGTGGATAGTAAATAAGTTAGCGTTAACATGTGTTGGCGTTAACACTTAGCGAAGATCGCCCGCCCCGTCTATGCCCACCACAGTATGACAGCACGATGACAGCGGGCGGCGGAAGGCCGCGCCACATTCACGGCCCGCCGCCTTGAACCCGCACCGGCCAGCCCATAGCTTGGCCCCACCCCACACGCAGGAGAGCATAATGCCCACACAACAGGAAATCGAACTTCAGGCTGCGGCGTTTCGCCGGCTGCAACAGCACCTGATGCAAGACCGCACGGACGTGCAGAACATCGACATGATGAACCTGGCCGGATTTTGCCGCAACTGCCTGTCGCGCTGGTATCAAGAAGCCGCAAACGAACGCGGGATCGACATGGGCAAGGAAGAAGCGCGCGAGCTGTTCTACGGCATGACCATGGACGCATGGAAAACCAACTATCAGACCGACGCGAAGGACGCGCAGAAAGAGGCGTTCAAGGTCGCCTTCGAACAGAACGTCGGCGAAAAGGGCTGACCGCGCGCAGCCAGCCCCTTGGCAAGGCGGGTTAGACCGCCGCCTTGCGCATCTCGTCCAGATAGATCTCGCGCAGACGCGGCGCGACCTTGCCCGGTGTTCCATCGCCCAGGGCCACGCCGTCGATCTCGACCACGGGCATGACAAAGGCGCTGGCGGAGGTGGTAAACGCCTCATCCGCCTGCTGCGCTTCGTGGATGGTAAAGTTACGCTCTTCCACCACCATCTGCGCCTCTTTGGCAAAACGCAGAACCGCAGCGCGGGTGATGCCGTGCAAGATATCATTGCTCAGCGCGCGGGTGATGATCTTGTTGCCCATCACGATATAGGCGTTGTTACTGGTGCCTTCGGTGACAAAACCGTCCTCGACCATCCAGGCATCATCGCAGCCCGCCTTCTTGGCCATCATCTTGCCCATCGACGGATACAGCAGCTGCACCGTCTTGATGTCGCGACGGCCCCAGCGGATGTCTTCGATGCTGATGATCTTGGCACCTTTCTTGGCGGCGGGGCTGTCGGCCAGACCGGGTTTGGNCTGGGTGAACAAGACAATCGTCGGNTCTGTCGTCTCGGGATCGGGGAAGGCAAAGTCGCGGTCCCCGTCCGANCCGCGGGTGATCTGCAAATAGATCAGCCCCTCGTCGATCTCGTTCACGCGCACCAGCTCGCGGTGGACCTCCAGCAGGTCCTCCTTCGAGATCGGGTTGCGCATCTGTAGCTCGTTCAACGANCGGCTGAGNCGGATNGCATGGCCGTCAAAGTCGATCAGCTTGCCGTCCAGCACGCTGGTGACCTCATAGACCCCGTCCGCCATCAGAAACCCGCGATCAAAGATCGAAACCTTGGCTTCGGTCTCGGGCAGGTATTCGCCGTTCACATATACAGTCCGCATGTCTTATCCCCAAAGCTTGGCCGCAGGCGGATGCACCCCGGCGGCGTCAAATGTCAAAGCGTTNTCGCGGTCTTCGGCCAGAAGCAGCGGGCCGTCAAGGTCCACGACCTTTGCCCCCTGCGCCACCAGNACCGCCGGNGCCATCGCAAGCGACGACCCGACCATGCACCCCACCATGACCTCATANCCCTGCGCGACAGCCGCATCGCGCAGCGCCAGCGCCTCTGTCAGACCACCGGTCTTGTCCAGCTTGATGTTGACCACATCGTATTTGCCTTNCAGCGCAGCAAGGCTCGCACGGTCATGGCAGCTTTCATCGGCACAGACCGGCACGGGCCGCTCCATCCCGANNAGCGCATCGTCATCCCCTGCGGGCAAAGGCTGTTCNACCAATGACACACCNAGCCGCACCAGATGNGGGGCAAGATCGGCNTANACCNCNGCCGACCAGCCCTCNTTCGCGTCNATGATGATCTGCGCATCAGGCGCACCGGCGCGCACNGCCTCAAGGCGGGGCATATCATCCGGCGTGCCCAGCTTGATCTTCAACAGCGGGCGATGCGCATGCAAGGCNGCCTGTTCGCGCATCTTTTCGGGGCTATCCAACGACAGGGTAAAGGCCGTGATCTCGGGCNCCGGTCGCGCCAGCCCCGCCAGTTCCCACACAGGTTTNCCCGCCTGCTTGGCNTGCAGATCCCANAGGGCACAATCCACTGCATTGCGCGCGGCACCAGCCGGCAGCAGGTCATACAGTGCATCACGCGTCAGCGGCCCGCTCAGCGCTTCGATCTCTGCCGTGANCGACTCCNGCGTCTCGCCATACCGGGCATAGGGCACACATTCGCCCCACCCCGTNACNCCGCCATCGGTGATCCGCACCGTGAGCACCTGCGCCTCGGTCCGCGATCCACGCGAAATGGTAAAGACCTGCGCCAGCCGAAAGACATCCCGGCTTACCTCAATACGCATATCCGCTCCTTCATTTTGCCACTTAAACTCTCCCCGAAGGGCCGATCAGAGGGCTGCCAAAGCCTCCGCCAATCTCGCGGCACCTTGGCGGAACGGGTCCACGGCTGGCAAGCCCAAGCGTTGTTCNACCTCGGCCAGATAGGCNTCTGCCTCTGCCTCCGACAGATGCTGGGTATTGATCGAGANACCGACCACCTGACAGCCTGCGTTGGCAACCTTTGCCAGCGTCAGTGCNACNTCGCGCACTTCTTCCAACGTGGGCAGCGTGTAGTCGGGCAGTCCGCGCATGGTCTTGCGGGTCGGCTCNTGGCACAGGATCAACGCATCGGGTTGGCCGCCGTGGATCAGCGCCATGGTGACGCCGGAATAGGACACGTGGAACAGGCTGCCCTGCCCTTCGATGATATCCCAGTGATCATCGTCATTGTCGGGGGTCAGATACTCGATCGAGCCGGCCATGAAATCCGCGATCACCGCATCCAAAGGCACACCTTCGCCGGTGATCAGAATACCGGTCTGCCCCGTCGCGCGGAAGCTGCTTTTCAGCCCCTTCTCTTTCATCGCCGCGTCCAGCGCCAGCGCGGTATACATCTTGCCNACCGAACANTCGGTGCCGACCGCCAGNACGCGCTTGCCGCTGCGTTTGACGCCATTCGCAATCGGGTACTGCACCGACGGGATACGCACGTCATGCAAGCTGCGCCCGTGTTTCTCGGCGGCGGCCACGAGCTCTGGCTCGTTGCGCANCAGGTTATGCAAGCCGGATGCCAGATCGAAGCCGGCCTCCAGCGCGTCGACCAGCACGGCGCGCCATGTGGCGCTGATGGTGCCCCCGCGGTTGGCGACGCCAATCACCAAGGTCTGCGCGCCTGCCTCTTTCGCTTGCGCAAGCGTCATATCGGTCAGACCCAGATCCGCCTTGCACCCGTCCAGCCGCAGCTGACCGACGGCGTTTTCAGGACGCCAGTCCTTGATGCCCTGCGCCACTTTAACCGCAAGGTGATCCGGCGCNTCGCCCAGAAAAAGAAGATAAGGTGTTTTGATCATGATCACATGCTCCTGCAATTTGGCTTTGGCTCAGTTTCGCAGCCTTTCGGCGCGATAAGGTTGCAAATGAGTGGTAGACGCAAGATATGGCGCAGAAATTTTGCGGGTATTCGGCCATCCAAGCAAGAATTGTGCACAGAAATTCAGCCGCCGATGCTGCAGGTGCGAGATCACCCTTGCAGGGCGCAGCGCAATTTAATACCACCNAAGGCAANCAAGTCGTAACTTTATTACNCAAGGATTCCGCATATGAGCTTTCGCATCCAGCCTACAGCACCTGCACGTCNCAACCGCTGCCAATTGTTCGGCCCCGGTTCGCGCCCGGCNATCTTCGAAAAAATGGCAAGTTCCGACGCCGATGTGATCAACCTTGATCTGGAAGACAGNGTGGCCCCCACGGANAAGGACAGCGCCCGCGCCAATATCATCAAGGCGATCAGCGATGTAGACTGGGGCGACAAAACACTGTCCGTGCGGATCAACGGGCTGGATACACCTTANTGGTACCGCGATGTCGTCGACCTGCTGGAGCAAGCGGGCGAGCGTCTGGACCAGATCATGATCCCCAAGGTCGGCTGCGCCGCTGACGTATATACTGTCGACGCGCTGGTTACGGCGATCGAAACCGCCAAGGGCCGCACCAAGAAAATNTCGTTCGAGGTGATTATCGAATCGGCCGCAGGCATCGCCCACGTCGAAGAGATCGCNGCCGCCAGCCCGCGCCTGCAAGCGATGAGCCTTGGTGCCGCCGACTTTGCCGCCTCNATGGGGATGCAGACGACCGGCATCGGTGGCACGCAAGAAAACTATTACATGCTGCGCGACGGGGCNAAGCATTGGTCNGATCCGTGGCATTGGGCGCAGACCGCCATNGTNGCCGCCTGCCGGACCCACGGCGTGCTGCCGGTCGANGGTCCGTTCGGTGATTTCTCGGACGACGAAGGCTACCGCGCGCAGGCGCGCCGGTCGGCGACCCTNGGCATGGTCGGNAAATGGGCCATNCACCCCAAGCAGATNGCCGTCGCGAACGAGGTGTTCACCCCCTCTGACGAGGCCGTCGCCGAAGCGCGCGAAATTCTGGCCGCGATGGAAACAGCCAAGGCCAACGGCGAAGGNGCGACCGTCTACAANGGCCGTTTGGTCGATATCGCCAGCATCAAACAGGCCGAAGTCATCGTGCGCCAGTCCGAAATGATCGCCTCGCGCTAACCCCGCGATACTGAACAGCGGCGCGAGGCGACCCTCGCGCCGCGCCATCTCCCCCGCTGCAAAGCGGGCTTGGCATGCCCCGCGGCTTGGGGCATCAAGGCAGCATGACCATCGATGTCCTCTCTGCGCTCGCGCTTTTCGCGCTGATCACCTCTATCACGCCGGGGCCGAACAACCTGATGCTGATGGCATCGGGCGCAAATTTCGGCTTTGCGCGCACGGTCCCGCATATGATGGGCATCACCCTTGGNTTNATGGTCATGTTGCTGCTGGTGGGCTTTGGCCTGATCCGCGTGTTTGACGCCTTTCCCGTCATCTATTCGGTGCTCAAGATCCTGAGCCTGATCTATCTGATCTACCTTNCCTATAAGATCGCCACCGCCGCCCCGGTGCAAAGCGCAGACCCCAACGCCAAACCGCTGAGCTTTCTGCAAGCGGCGGGGTTTCAATGGGTCAACCCCAAGGCCTGGGCCTTCGGGCTCAGCGTCATCACGATCTACGTGCCCTCTGCCGGCATATTGCCGCTGGTGATCACGGCGCTTGTCGTGGCGGTGATGGCGCTGCCGTCGGTCACCCTTTGGACCCTTCTTGGCGGGCAGATGGCCCGTTTTCTNACCAATCCCCGNCGTTTGCGGGTGTTTAACGTGACNATGGCCGCGCTGCTNGTGGCGTCGCTGCTGCCCGCCCTTTGGCCGGCCAGCTGACAGGTTCCGTTGCAAAGACCGCAAATNAACGCCATATAGCCCTGAACAAAGCGCGGAGCAGGTGATGACACAGTATCTGGATTTCGAAAAACCACTGGCCGAAGTNGAAGGCAAAGCGGAAGAGCTGCGCGCTCTGGCGCGGTCCTCCGAAGGGATGGACGTNAGCGCCGAAGCCAAAACGCTGGACGAAAAAGCCCACCAAATGCTTGACGATNTGTACAAGTCGTTNACGCCGTGGCGCAAATGTCAGGTGGCACGTCACCCCGACCGGCCCCATTGCAAAGACTATATCGAGGCCCTNTTTACCGAATACACCCCGCTGGCGGGNGACCGGAANTTTGCCGATGATCTTGCGGTCATGGGCGGTNTGGCACGGTTCAACGACACGCCTGTCGTCGTGATCGGCCACGAAAAAGGCAACGACACCAAATCCCGTATCGAACGCAATTTCGGCATGGCCCGCCCCGAAGGCTACCGCAAAGCCGTGCGCCTCATGGAACTGGCCGACAAGTTCGGGCTGCCCGTGATCACGCTGGTGGACACCCCCGGTGCCTACCCCGGTAAAGGCGCGGAAGAGCGTGGCCAATCCGAAGCCATCGCCCGCGCGACCGAGAAATGCTTGCAGATCGGTGTGCCGCTGGTGTCTGTCATCATCGGTGAAGGTGGGTCAGGCGGGGCGGTTGCCTTTGCCACGGCGAACCGCGTCGCCATGCTGGAACATTCCGTCTATTCCGTGATCTCGCCCGAGGGCTGCGCATCGATCCTGTGGAAAGATGCCGAGAAAATGCGCGAGGCCGCCGAAGCGCTGCGCCTGACCGCGCAAGATCTGAAACAGCTGGGCGTCAACGACCGCATCATCCCCGAACCCCGTGGCGGCGCGCATCGGGATCGGAAAGAGGCAATTGCATCGGTGCGCAAGGCGATTGCCGCGATGCTGGATGACCTGTCGGGCAAAGACCCAAAGGCGCTGGTGGCAGATCGTCGCAAGAAATTCCTCGACCTCGGGGCCAAGGGGCTGGCGGCGTAATCTACGCCGACCGCTGGCGCGTCACGTCGCCAGCATCCGCAGACCTTGGGTCACATCGGTGCGCACTGCCAGCCGCAGTCCCGGTTCGTCACCCGCGCGCAACGCCGCGATAATCAGCTTGTGGAAGTGCGGCGGCTCTGTCCGTCTGAGCCGCCCGTAAAGCGCCCGCATCGTCGGGCCCATCTGCAGCCAGACCGTTTCCGCCATCGCCAGCATCGCAGGGGCCTGCGCCCGCAGGTATAGCGTGCGATGAAACTCCAGATTGGTGCGAATGTAGCTCACCGCGTCCCGGTGGATCACCGCATCCGAGATGGCATTGTTGATCGCCTGCATCCGGTCGATCAGCGCAAGGTGGGCCCGTGGCAGGGCGCGGCTCGCAAGCTCCACCTCGATCAGGGCGCGCAGGGCGGCCAGTTCCTCGATCCGTTCGTTGCTCAGCTCCGGCGTCGATATCCGGCCAGAGGCCGACATGGTCAGCGCCCCTTCCGCTGCCAGCCGTCGCACGGCCTCGCGGGCGGGGGTCATCGACACCTCGTATTCCTTCCCGATTCCCCGCAGGGTCAGCGCCTGCCCCGGAGCCAGATCGCCATGCATGATGCGGGTCCGCAACTGCCGATAGACACGGTCATGGGCCAAAGGATGCGCATCAAGGGGGCGAGGGTTCAGGTTCATATCGCCGTTGTGATCACGAATCGCCGCTGCGTCAATGTCGCAAACGCGGGCGAGACCTATGTCTGCGCGGTAAACTTGAACCGGTGCAGGTCGCTGCCGTGGGTGCGCAGCCAGCCACGCGCCTCTTGATAGGGGCCGTAAATCCGCTCGACCTCGGCCCAGAAGGCGGGCGAATGGTTCATCTGCGCCAGATGCGCGACCTCGTGGGCAGCGACGTAATCCAGCACATCGGGCGGCGTCAGGATCAAGCGCCACGAAAACATCAGCCCCCCGTCCGAGGTGCAAGATCCCCACCGCGACCGCGTATCCCGCAAGGTTAGCTTGCTGTACGGCCGCCCCAGCAGCGCGCTATAATCGTCGCAGGCCCCGGTCAGCCGGTCCCGCGCGAGCTCTTTCAAATGCGCAGCGAGCCGGGTCGGCACACGCGCCGCCGGACCGGGCACGGAAATCGTATCGGTCCCCAGCACCACCCGTCTGCCCTGCCCGGCTTCAACCCGCAGCATCCGACCGCCCAAGGGAAACTCTGCTCCGATGCCCACCAGAACATCAGCACCACGCGCTTCCAGATGTTGCCGAATCCACGCCTCCTTTTCGCGGGCAAAGGCGATTCCCTCTGCCTCTTTCAAGCGTTTCGGCATGGTAAGCGTCACCCGCCCATCCAACTGCGATATCCGCAATGATATCCGCCGCGCCCGCGCAGAGCGGCGCAGGATCAGCGGGATAGGCGGGTTTCCGGGCAGGACAGGATCAGGCATTTCAGGGTTCCGGGTCGCGATGGGGTGGCGATTGCCTTTGACAGTGCCTATCTCATATGGCACTTGGCCTGAATCATCTATACGCAACAACACTTTCAAAAAGGGGACTTCGATGCCCAATGAAGAATGGGGAACCAAGCGCCTGTGCCCCACAACGGGCAAGCGGTTCTACGACCTGAACAAAGATCCGATCATCAGCCCTTACTCCGGCGAAGTGGTCGAGGTGGATAACTCCAAATCCCGCATGATCGCAGCAGATGCCGAAGATGCCGTCACCGCCAAAGCCAAGAAGGGCGATGTGGATGATGACGAGACATTGGTAGATGACGACGATGTAGATGTGGATCTGGACGACGACATCCTGGACGATGACGACGACGATGATGATACCGTTCCACTCGAAGAAATCGCCGACGTTGCATCCGACGACGAAGATTGATTGAATTTTGCGAGGGCGGGATAGATTTTCCTCTTGATCCCGCCTTCGCGACCGCCTATTCAGCGGCGCATCGGCCTTGAATGGTTGATACACTTCCCGGATCTCTGATCCACGATGGGGCCTTAGCTCAGCTGGGAGAGCGCCTGCATGGCATGCAGGAGGTCAGCGGTTCGATCCCGCTAGGCTCCACCAAACCTTCACCGAACATTCCAGCACAGATGTCATGCGTCAGCGTTTTCGACGCATCGCAAGCCTACCTACGTATACAAAGCCCGCGGTCACGCTGACGGCGGCGAAGACCCATCCGAACGCCACGAGCAGCTTGTGCCGGATCGGGTGGTAGTTGCGGAAATAGGCCCATGTGTCGGTGTAGGGGATGCTTTCGACCCAGTGCTGCACCGCAAGGAATGCGATGATCCCGAGACAAAGCACGCCTGAGACGCAAAACACCCATATGACCGCTCGGTCCGACACCTTTCCCATTGCGCACCCTGCCCCTTTGAACACCGCCCCATCCCAAGCTGTACGGCAAGGAACAGCCGCGCACAAAATTAAATTGGCCGCGCCACTAGACGACCGGTCTATTACTTCTTACCTCCCCCGTATGACAGAGCAAAAGAAATCAGATCAAACGCGGCAAAANATCCTGACCGCCGGACGTGCGCTGATNAGCAAGCACGGGTTTGGCGCGGTNGGNCTGGCGCGCATCCTGAGGGAAAGNGATGTCCCCAAGGGGTCGTTCTATTATTACTTTCCGTCCAAGGATGCCTTTGGTCAGGCCCTGCTGCACGACTATGTCGACGATTATCTGGCGCGCATGGATGCGCTGTGCAGCGGGCCGGGTTCTGCCCGTGACAAGCATTTGTCCTTCTGGTCGGCGTGGCTTGCCCATGCCCATTCCGAAGGCATCGCCAACCAGTGCCTCGTTGTGAAGCTTGGGGCTGAGGTTGCCGATCTGTCCGACGACATGCGCCGCATTTTGGATGATGGCGTGGCGCAGTTGGTCGGCCGCATTGCGCAGCTGCTGATTGCCGGGGCGGAAGAAGGCTCCGTCCCGCCGGTCGATGATCCGCAGGCAGCAGCGCAGATGCTCTATGCCAAGTTTCTGGGGGCCGCGATCCTGTCGAAACTGTCGCAGGATCAGGTCCCGTTGCAGCAGGCTTTGTCAGAAACCACCGATTTTCTAACCATTCGATAACCACAAGAAAGCGAGATCCCCATGAAAGCAGCAGTGCACAATAGCTTTGGCGAACCGATCGACGTCATCGAAGCGACCGATGTCGACACCCCCACCGCAGGGGCGGGCGAGGTTCTGGTCAAGATGACCCTGTCGCCAATCCACAACCACGACCTTTGGACCATCCGCGGGAACTACGGCTACAAGCCCGAGCTTCCCGGCGCGATTGCCGGCAGCGAAGCGCTTGGCACCGTCGAGGCTGTCGGTGAAGGCGTGGACGANGCGATGATCGGCCAGCGTGTGTCGATNGCGGGCGTGCATGGCACCTGGGCCGAATACTTCGTCGCCCCCGCCACTGGTGTTCTGCCCCTGCCCGACGTGATCTCGGACGTTGCTGGCGCACAGTTGATCGCGATGCCGTTCAGCGCCATCTCTCTGCTGGAAACGCTCAAGGCGCAGAAAGGCGACTGGATCGTCCAGACCGCTGCAAACGGGGCCGTCGGCAAGATCATGACCACGCTCGCCAAAAGCCGCGGCATCAACCTGCTGAACCTCGTGCGGCGCGAAGATGCTGTGAAAGAGCTGACAGATCTGGGCATCGACAACGTGCTGTCGACCTCGGAAGCGGGCTGGCAGGATAAAGCACGCGAGATCATCGGCGAAAAAGGGGCCGCATCCGCGATCGATTCCGTGGGGGGCGATATCTCGGCTGATCTGGTCGATCTGCTGGGACTGGACGGAGAGCTTGTCGTGTTCGGGACCGCGACCGGTGCGCCGATGCCGCTGAACTCTGGCGCGCTGATCATGAAGCACATCACCGTTAAAGGCTTCTGGGGCTCCCGCGTGAGCGGCGATATGGACCCCGAAGAGCGCAAGCGTCTGATCACTGAACTGGTCACGCTGGTCGCCAAAGGCGAATTGGTGTTGGAAGACGGTGGGCAGTTCGGGCTGGATGATCTGTCCGGTGCGCTGAAAGCCTCGCTGACACCGGGCCGCCCCGGCAAGGTGATGATCCGCGGCTAAACGCAGCCGAATACCACAGCACCAAACGGGGCGGCCCTTGATCCGGGATCAAGGGCCGCCCTGCTTTCATTTCGGCACCCTAGTTTGGGCGGCCGCGATCTTTAGAACGGCAGCCCCGTATAATTCTCTGCCAGATCGCGCCGNGCTGTTTCGCTTTGCGCCAGATGGGCCAGCGACGCCCGCCGCATCTGCGGGGCGAAACTGTCTTCGCCCTCGAACTGATGCAGCATTGTTGTCATCTGCCAGCTGAACCGCATCGCCTTCCAGATCCGCGACAGCGCATGGGCGGAATAACCGTCAACCCCGCTGTGATCCCCTCGCTTCAGCGCGGCAATCAGCGCGTCATGCAGATAGAAGACATCGGACACCGCGAGGTTCAGCCCCTTGGCACCGGTGGGCGGTACGATATGCGCGGCATCCCCCACCAGAAACAGGTTTCCCCACCGCAAAGGCTCGCTCACGAAGGAGCGCAGCGGCGCGATGGATTTCTCGATCGACGGGCCGGTCACGAGCGCCTCTGACACAGGTCGCGGCAAACGTTGCTTCAGCGCCTCCCAGAAGCGGTCATCGCTCCAATCCTCGACCTTTTCGGTCGACGACACCTGAATGTAATANCGGCTCAGGCTTGCGCTGCGCATGGAGGCAAGGGCGAAGCCCTGCGCCGAACTGGCATAGATCAATTCATCGTTCACCGGTTTCGTGCGCGACAGAATCCCCAGCCAGCCAAAAGGGTAGACCCGTTCAAACTCCCGACGTTTGGCAGCGGGGATCGTCGCGCGGCTGACACCGTGGAACCCATCACAGCCCGCGACGTAAGTGCAGCTGATCTCTTGCCGCTGGCCGTCTTTGGTGAAGGATACCGTGGGCGCATTGCTGTCCGCACCGTCGATCACCACATCCTCGACCTCGTGAATGATCGTGGTGCCCATCCGGTCCTGTGCGTCGTACAGATCGCGGGTGACCTCTGTCTGGCCATAGACCATGACCTTCTTGCCGATCAGCTTGTGGAAATCGATATGCACCATCAGGTCGTTGTCGGTCAGGTAGCAGCCTTTGTGCGGCAAGCCCTGCTGGTCCATCCGCGCACCGACACCGGCATGGCGCAGCAGGTTCATTGTGCCATCCTCAAGCACGCCCGCGCGGATNCGNGACAGCACGTGTTCACGGGTGGTCCTTTCAAGCACGACAGTGCTGACGCCTGCGTCGTTCAGCAATTGCGACAGCAGCAAGCCCGATGGCCCGCCGCCAATAATGACGACTTCCGTTTTCATATAGCTGCTCCCTGCCCGATTTTCGGGTTAACCTATTGTACGGAACGTGCATGATGAATGGATCGTTAGCGCAATTGCTGGTACAATCCGTGCATGACAGAGCTTTCCCCGATCCCCAGCTATGCGCTTTTTGGCGAAACCAAAGGCTTTCCCGATGTNCTCCATTGCGAACGGATCAAGGACCGCGCACCGGATCACGCGTGGCACATCGCNCCNCATCGGCACGCGCAATTGGCGCAGGTGCTTTACATCCTTTCGGGGGGTGGCACGGCGAATATTGATGGCGACCGATTTGCCCTGACGCAGGGATCGGTCGTCTTTATCCCGCCCCGCATGGTGCATAGTTTCGACTTCGCGCCCAATACCCAAGGCATGGTGCAATCCTTTCCCATTGCGATCCTGCACAGCATCGGGCCCGTCAATGCCGAGGTCGCACAGGCGCTGACCAAGCCGACGGTTGGTCGCGCCGCGGGCCCGCTGATCGCGCTGATGACCCAGCTGGAAACCGTGGCGGCCCAGACGGGNGCGCCGTTTCGGGCGCAGATTGCCGTGGGNNTGGGGCATGCGGTTCTGGCCAGCATCGCGGCATGGGGGACCACGCAAAACCGCAGCAACGACGCACCGCAGGATGATCGCNTGTCGCGGCTCGACCAGCTTATCGGCGATCCCGACAGTGCCGGCTGGACAGCCAAGGACTTTGCCAGCACCCTCGGGATCAGCACNGGACATCTNTCGCGCCTGTGTCGCGCGGCAAAGGGGCTGTCCGCCACCGCCTACATCGAAGCCCGCCATGTCGAGGAAGCCTGCCGCATGCTGGCCTTTACACGCCTGTCGGTGGCCGAGGTTGGCTACCGTCTGGGGTTCGCCGATCCGTCATATTTCTCGCGCCGTTTCCGCACCGTGCAGGGGGTGACCCCATCGCAATACCGCCAGCAATTCGTAACCTGAGATCGCCGCTAAAGGACCGCAGGTTGAAGTCTCGGCAAATCAGTGCTCACAAAACTGACAAATGTCAGAATTATTAACCGTTATCGCTAACAGCCGTTTGACCTACCCCAATTGATACGTGAAGGTGACGTTAGGGAGCCTGCGCAACCCGTGCCGCGCAGATAAGAGAAACCGAAGTTTCTGGGAGGAAATAGAATGACAAAAGGCAATATGAACCGTCGCACCATGCTGCGCGGCGCTGCTCTTGGCGCGCTGGCGACACCGGCGCTGGTCGGCAAAGGGATCGCGCAGGGCAAGGTCAACTGGCGCGTGCAAGCGCATTGGCCCAAAGCGTCCAGCTCTTTCACCGACAGCCTTGGCAAACTGGCCGAAGTGCTTGAGACGCGCACCGAAGGCGCGTTCAAAATGGATCTGCTGGGTGCCGGCGAATTCGCCAAAGGCCCCGACATCTACAATATCGTGCGCAAGGGCGTGGTGCCGATGGGGACGGTCAGCCCGTCCTATGTACAAGATCAGGCGCAGGCCGCGTCCTTCCTGTTCGGCATCCCCGGCACCTTCCGTCAGGCTTGGGAAATGGAGCACGCGGTCAAGAACCTTGGCCTTGAGGCGCTGGTGAACGAAGACCTGAACGCCGATGGCGTGATGATGAAGACGGAAAAGGTCCTACCCGTCGAAATCGTCGTGTCGAAAAAGATCGAATCCGCCGAAGACTTCAAAGGGCTCAAGCTGCGGTCGTCGGGTACGATGCTGGATTACCTGCAATCCGCCGGTGCCGCGCCGCAATACATCCCCGGGTCCGAACTCTATCAATCGCTCAGCTCGGGCGTTGTGGATGGCGCGCATTGGGGCGCTGCTGTGGGGGCGAAGTCCATGTCCCTCTGGGAGGTCTGCAAATACCACTACAAACCCGCGCTTGGTCAGACCACCGANGCCTTCATCCTGAATATGGAGGCCGTCGACGGGCTGGAGNACGATCTGCGCACTGCCCTGCTCGACACGATGGAGACGCGGTTCTTCCAGCGGTCGGCCGAATACCAGCACGCCGAAGCCATCGCGATTTCTTCGGGCATCGCCGAGAACGATATCGAGGTGTCCGAACTGCCCGACGACGTTCTGGCGATCCTTGCCGATGCCTCGGCCAAGATCCTCGACACAGAGGCGCAGAAAGGCGAACGCGCGGCNAAGGCGGCGGATATCTACAAAACCTTGATGACCGACCTCGGCTACCTCTAGGGGCCTGATCCGGNGGCTCAGNCTCCCGGTGATGCCACAGTGAAAATCAATGTAGCCGCCTGACATGTCCCTGCATTTCGGGCGGCTTCTTTTATGTCTTGAGGGAGAAACGTTTTGTTTAAACTTGCGCGCTTCATCACGCAATTGAACCGCATGATCGGCTATTGGATCAGCTTTTGCGTGCTGATCATCTTTGCCCTGCTGCTGGCCGATGTGGTCATGCGCTATCTGATCGGNCAGCCCGCGATCTGGACTGCCGAGCTGGCGACGCTGATCTTTGGTGTCTATGCGATCATCGGGGGCGGNTATCTGCTGACCGAACGNGGNCACGTGAACGTCGATATCATCTACGGCCAGTTTNCCCCCAANCGCAAAGCCTTGGTGGACATCGTGACATGGCCGCTGTTCCTGATCTTTGTCGGCGTGCTGCTGTGGCAAGGCTATGACATCGCGTCCGAGGCCATCGCGGATATGGAGCGGTCGAACTCTGTCTGGAAGGCCCCGCTGTGGCCGACAAAATCGCTGATCCCCGTCGCCGCCTTGCTGCTGTTGTTGCAGGGCTTCGTACGCCTTTGGGCCGATGTGCGCACCCTGATGGGGCTGCCCAATGATCCCGCGATCTTTGGACAACCGGCCACCGGCGACACCCAAGCCGCACAAGCCGCAGGAGGCCAGTCATGAGCGTTGAAATCCTGACCATGCTTTTCTTTGGCGCGCTGCTGTTGTTTGTCATGCTCGGCACGCCGCTGGCCTTTGCCCTTGGGGGAATATCGGTCATCTTCCTATATGCGGAAATGGGCGATCTGGGGTTCTATCTGCTCGCCTCCAAAATGTGGGAGACGATGCAATCCCCCACGCTGATGGCAATTCCGCTGTTTGTTTTCATGGCGATCCTGCTTGAAAAATCGGGGGTCGCGAATGACCTTTACGATATGATGCACGAATGGTGGGGCGGGCTGCGCGGCGGTCTGGCCATCGGCACGGTGCTGATCTGCGTGATCTTTGCCGCCATGTCGGGCATCTCGGGTGCGGCGGTTGTGACAATGGGGACCATCGCGCTGCCCAAAATGCTGGAACGCGGCTATGACAAGAAGCTCGCGCTTGGGGCGATCAACGCGGGCGGGGGCTGGGGCATCCTGATCCCGCCGTCGATCCTGATGGTGCTGTATTCGCTGCTGACCGAAGTGTCGGTCGGGCGTCTGTTTGCGGCCGGTATCGGGCCAGGGCTGCTGCTGTTCTTCCTCGTCTCCGTCTATATCGGCGGGCGGTGCTGGATGCAGCCGGAACTGGGCCCCGCCCTCCCGAAAGAGGAACGCGCGAATTGGGGGCAGAAGCTGCGGTCTCTCAAGGCGGTGATCCTGCCGATCCTGATCGTGGTGATCGTGCTGGGGGCCATCTTTGGCGGCTACGCGACGCCGACCGAAGCCGCCGCCATCGGCGTCTTTGGCGCGATGGTCGCCACGGGCGTGAACCGGCAGCTGTCATGGGCCGTGATCCGCGACGCCTCTGTCGCGACGCTGAAACTGACCGCGCTGATCATGTGGATCCTTTTCGCGGCCCATGCCTTCAGCACGGCCTATACCGCGCTTGGGGCCCAAAGCCTGATCCAGGATATGATGAACCTTGTGCCCGGTGGGCGTTGGGGGTCGCTGGTGTTTATGCTGGCAGTGCTTTTCATCCTTGGGATGGTGCTGGATCCGGTGGGGATCATGCTGATCACCCTGCCTGTATTCCTGCCCGTTGTGCAGAGTTATGGCTTTGATCCGATCTGGTTCGGCATCCTCTTCATCATCATGATGGAGGTCGGGTATATGACCCCGCCCTTCGGCTTTAACCTCTTTTACCTCAAAGGGGTGGCCCCGCCGGATGTCACAATGGGCGATATCTATGCTTCTGTGACGCCTTACGTGATCGTGACCCTGATCGGGGTCCTGCTGATCATTCTGATCCCCGAGATCGCGACCTATCTGCCCAAGTATTTCTACGGGTAGACCTGTAAACACCTGCCTTGACCCGCGGCACGGCTGCGGGTCAAAGCCCCTGACGGGATATGCTCAAATATTAGGCAGCCGTCGAGATACAGCCTGAAATTGCGCCAAAAATGCCCGTTTCGGATCGCACCCGACGGGAATCACGCTATCCAGATGGGAGTTATTTTCAGCTGGACGAGGCCCCCCATCAACATCGCCGCCCATACCGATCAGGCTCTTGCCGTGCCGATGCAACCCCGCGCCCGCGGGGCGTTGCGCATCAGCAGCAAGACCTATGGCGGCGCGTCCGTGATTGGCGATCTCTACCAGCAAGGCTGCTTCAAGGCTCTGTTTCCGCGCGCGGCGGCGGGCGGGCTGACGGGGGTTTTCCTCAATACTTCGGGCGGGATGACGGGCGGCGATGAACTGTCGATCACCGCCACGGCGGGTGCGGGCAGCCGGCTGACCCTGACCAGCCAAGCGGCCGAGCGCGTCTATCTGGCGCAACCCGGCCCCATGGCGCAGATGACCACGCGGTTGGATGCAAAAGCGGGGGCACGGGTCGATTGGCTGCCGCAGGAAACGATCCTGTTCAACGGCTCCGCCCTGCGCCGCAAGCTGGAGGTGGACCTGACGGGTGACGCCTGTTTCTTCGGCGTAGAGCCGCTGGTCTTTGGCCGCGTCTCCATGGGCGAGACGCTGCGCGACGCGCGCTTTGCCGATAACGTCACGATCCGCCGCGACGGGCACCCTATCTTTGCCGATGCCGTGCGTCTGTCCGGCGATATCCATGCACAGCTTGCAGGCACCGCCACGGCGGGCGGCAACTGCGCCATGGCCAGCGTGATCTATGCCGCCCCCGATGCCGAAGCGCTGCTTGCCCCCCTGCGCGCGCTGCTGCCTGCCAGCGCCGGTGCCAGCCTGATCCGCGACGGCGTGCTTTATGCGCGGCTCCTTGCTCCCGACAGTTACATCCTGCGCCAGTCTCTGGTGCCGATCATCGCCCGCCTGCACGGCGCGGCCCCTCCTAAAACATGGATGCTTTGACATGCAGCTGACCCCCCGTGAAAAAGACAAACTGCTGATCGCCATGGCGGCCGAGGTCGCGCGCAAGCGTCTGGCCCGTGGCGTCAAGCTGAACCACCCCGAGGCGATTGCCCTGATCACCGACGCCGTCGTCGAAGGCGCGCGCGATGGCCGTAGCGTGGCCGAGATGATGCAGGCCGGTGCCCAGGTCATCACCCGCGACGACTGTATGGAGGGCATCGCCGAGATGATCCACGACGTGCAGGTCGAAGCCACCTTCCCCGACGGGACCAAGCTGGTCACCGTGCACAACCCTATCCGCTAGACCCCATTCGCAAGAAAGGCCCCTGCTATGAAACATCTGATGATCCTGTCCGCCGCCCTGATGGCCGGCCCTGCCCTTGCCCACCCCGGTGTGCATATCGCCCCCCACGGGGCCGAATGGATGCCTGTCTTCATGGGGCTTGCCGTCATCGCAACCGCCGCGGCCATCGCCCTGCGCGGGCGGGTCAAGGCCCCCCGCAAGGCGCGCAAATGATCCCCGGAGAGGTGCTGTGCGCCGCGGGGGACATCACCCTGAACGCCGATCGCACGGCCATCACCCTGATGGTTGCCAATACCGGTGACCGGCCCGTGCAGGTCGGCAGCCACTACCACTTTGCCGAAACCAACCCCGCGCTCGACTTTGACCGCGCCGCCGCGCGTGGTCACCGGCTGGACATCGCCGCCGGCACCGCCGTGCGCTTTGAACCCGGTCAACGCCGCGAGGTGCAGTTGATCCCGCTCGCGGGAGACCGCAAGGTGTACGGGTTCAACGCTGAAGTGATGGGCGCGCTCTAAGGCGCTTCGAGGAAAGAGAGACCTATGACCACCACACTCCCCCGCTCTGAATATGCAGCGATGTATGGCCCCACCACGGGGGACCGGCTGCGACTGGCCGACACCGATCTGATCATCGAGGTGGAACGCGATCTGACCACCTATGGCGAAGAGGTGAAGTTCGGCGGCGGCAAGGTGATCCGCGACGGGATGGGCCAGTCGCAGGTCACGCGGGCAAACGGTGCGGTGGATACTGTGATCACCAATGCGCTGATCGTGGATCATTCGGGNATCTACAAGGCGGATGTCGCGCTGAAAGACGGGCGCATCGCGGCGATTGGCAAGGCGGGCAACCCCGACACCCAACCCAACGTCGACATCATCATCGGACCGGGGACCGAGGTGATCGCAGGCGANGGNCGCATCCTCACCGCGGGCGGTTTCGACAGCCACATCCACTTTATCGCGCCCCAGCAGATGGAGGACGCGCTGCATTCCGGTGTGACCACNTGCTTTGGCGGCGGCACCGGCCCTGCGCATGGCACGCTTGCCACCACCTGCACCCCCGGCCCGTGGCANATNGGGCGCATGTTGCAGGCGATGGACGGTGTGGTGATGAACATCGGTCTCTCGGGCAAGGGCAACGCCAGCCAACCCGGCGCGCTGGTCGAGATGGTGAACGGCGGGGCCTGTGCGCTGAAGCTGCACGANGATTGGGGCACCACCCCNGCCGCNATCGACTGCTGCCTGTCGGTCGCCGANGATATGGACGTGCAGGTGATGATCCACACCGACACGCTGAACGAATCCGGCTTTGTCGAACATACGCTTGGCGCGATGAAAGGCCGGACCATCCACGCCTTCCACACCGAGGGCGCAGGCGGCGGCCACGCCCCCGACATCATCAAGATTTGCGGCGAAGAGCACGTGCTGCCGTCCTCGACCAACCCGACACGCCCCTTCACGGTGAACACGCTCGAAGAGCATCTGGACATGCTCATGGTCTGTCACCACCTTGATAAATCCATCCCCGAAGACGTCGCCTTTGCCGAAAGCCGGATCAGACGCGAGACGATTGCCGCCGAGGATATNCTGCATGACATCGGTGCNTTCTCTATCATCGCCTCTGACAGTCAGGCCATGGGNCGTGTGGGCGAGGTGCTGATCCGCACATGGCAAACCGCNGACAAGATGCGCAAGCAGCGCGGGCGCTTGCCNGAAGAAACCGGCGACAACGANAACTTCCGCGTCAAACGCTATATCGCGAAATACACGATCAANCCCGCCATCGCCCATGGNGTCAGCCGCGAGGTCGGGTCGATCGANGTNGGNAANAAGGCCGATCTGGTGCTGTGGAACCCCGCCTTNTTTGGCGTGAAGCCCGAAATGGTATTNATGTCGGGCATGATCGTCGTGGCGCAGATGGGTGATCCGAATGCGTCGATCCCCACGCCGCANCCGGTCTATACCCGCCCNATGTTCGGGGCCTATGGCAGNGCGCTNCAGCATTGNGCGGTGACCTTTATTTCGGAAGCNGCGCAATCGANCGGGCTGCGCGACAGCCTTGGCCTGCGCAANCANACCATCGCCGTGCAAAACACCCGCAACATCGGCAAATCCGATCTGATCCACAACGCGGCCACCCCCAAGGTAGAGGTGAACCCCGAAACCTACGAAGTCCGCGCGGACGGCGAGCTGCTGACCTGCGCGCCCGCTGAGACCGTCCCCATGGCGCAACGCTATTTCATGTTCTGAGGCCCCTAGATGACCGACCTTCCCCCCGCCCATACGATCAAGCGCCACGGCCAGTGGGACCATGCGGATGACAGCTGCGTGCTGACCTATGACNACCGCTTCCTGCGCCGCAANCGCCTGCTGACCAGCCANAANCGCGGGTTCCTNGTGGACCTCGCCCATACGGAATCGCTGAACCACGGCGATGCGTTCGAGCTTGAAGGCGGGCAGATCATCGAGGTCATCGCGGCCAAGGAAGCCTTGCTGGAAATCACCGGCGACGATCTGGTGCGGNTGGCATGGCATATCGGCAACCGGCACTGCCCCTGCCAGCTTGAACCCGCCCGCCTGCTGATCCAGAACGACCACGTGATCCGCGACATGCTCACAAAGCTCGGCGCGACGTTGCGNGATGTGTCCGAACCNTTCATTCCCGAAGGCGGGGCCTATGGCCACGGGCGCACCCATAGCCACGCACATTAGGCCNGCCGGACGATGCAAACCCAAGCNCTGATCACGCTCGCGCAATGGCTGTCGCCCAGCTTTCCCATCGGCGCGTTCAGCTATAGCCACGGGCTGGAAATGGCCGTGCAGGACGGCACCATTCACGATGCGGCCAGCCTTCAGGCGTGGCTGTCGGANATCNTCACCNANGGTGCGGGCCGGACCGATGCGATCCTGCTGAACGCTGGCTTTGCGGGCAAGGGGATGGACGAGGTGGATGCGCTGGCGCGCGCGCTGGCCCCCTCGTCAGAGCGGCTGACCGAGATGACCCAACAGGGCGCGGCCTTTGTGCGGGTGGTCAATGACGTCTGGGGGCATGACCTCCCCGACCTGACGCTGCCCGTCGCCTTTGGCGCGGCCTGCGCGGCGCAGGGGCTGCCCGTGGAACAAGGCGCGCAGCTGTTCCTGCACGCCTTCGTCAGCGCACTGGTGTCTGCCGCGATCCGCGCGGTGCCCTTGGGGCAAACGGACGGGCAGCGGGTGATCACCGCCCTTGCCCCGCTGTGCCACCACACGGTGACGCTGGCCCTGACCCAAACCATCGACGACATCGGCAGCGCCTGNTTTCTGGCCGATATCGCGTCGATGCGACATGAAACGCTTTACTCAAGGATGTTCCAGACATGACCTCCCCCCATGGACCGCTTCGTATTGGCATTGGTGGCCCCGTTGGCGCGGGCAAGACGACAACGACCGCCGCCCTGTGCCGTGCCATGCGCGACCGCTGGTCGATCGGCGTGATCACCAATGATATCTACACCCAAGAGGACGCCGAAGCGCTCATGCGGCTTCAGGTCTTGCCGCAGGACCGGATCATCGGGGTCGAAACCGGCGGNTGCCCCCATACCGCNATCCGCGAGGATGCCTCGATCAANCTTGCCGCCGTCGCNCGGATGCGCNACCGCCACCCCGATCTGGACTGCGTGCTGATCGAATCCGGTGGCGATAACCTGTCGGCGACCTTCAGCCCCGAACTGGCGGATGTGACNCTTTATGTNATCGACGTNGCTGCGGGCGAAGAGATCCCGCGCAAGGGCGGGCCAGCGATCACCAAGTCGGATATCCTGATCATCAANAAAACCGACCTCGCCCCGCATGTGGGNGCGTCGCTAGAGGTGATGGACCGTGACGCCAAACGGATGCGCGGCGATCTGCCCTATCTCTTTGCCGAGATGAAACACGATAAGGGTGTGGCAGAGCTGCTGGACCTGATTGTCGAAATCGGCGGCCTCCGCCCGGTTCCCGAAAATTAACAATTTGCAATAATAGCGGCGGAATTTTGCCCACGAAAATCCTGACGCTTTGTTTTTGGCCGAGAATCGCGGAATGTCTGCCGGACTTTACTGGGACAGTAAGGTGAGTGAAACGGGCAGCAGGACAGATAAATGAGCGTGAAACGCCAGTGGTCATCGAAAGTCGGAATTCCTTTTTTGTGTGTGGCCCTGCTGATGACAGCAGCCTGCGCCCGCGGCCCGTCTGAAATTCAGACCATTGGTCAGGCGGGTATCAACCCCGACCTGCACGCCATGGCAATCCGCGAGGTGCGCGTTTTGCAATCCAAAGGTCAGCGCGTCTGGTGCGTGCCNTTCGCACGCAATGCCAGCGGCGTTCAAATCCGCGGCAATGCCAATACGTGGTGGGCGCAAGCCAACGGCCTGTACGAGCGCGGCAAAGAACCCGTCGTCGGGTCGGTCATGGCGTTCAAAGGCACCAGCCGGAACCCCATGGGCCATGTTGCCGTCGTCTCCGAAGTCGTTTCCCCGCGCGAGATCAAGGTCGATCACGCCAATTGGAAGCGCAACAAGATCTCGCTTGGGATGAGCGTNCAAGACGTATCTCCGCTGAACGACTGGTCCGATGTGCGCCTTGAAAGCCAGGCCGGGTCNTACGGCAGCGTCTATCCGATCAACGGGTTCATCTATCCCGANGCGAAATCCGCGCCGTCGAACGAGATGACGCAGCCCCCCGTGTTCGCATTTTCAGCGGCACCGACACAAAGCAACTGACCAATGGGGCCGCGGTGCCCCTCAAGGTTGCAAATCTGCTGACACTGGCGTTGGGTAGGCACATCTAAACATCAGGATGCCCCCAATGACCCAGCAGCAGAATGCCTCTTGGCAGATCACCAAACCCGCGACCCGCAGCCGCAAGGGGATCGTCGCCTCGCAAAGCCGTGTCGCCGCGCAGGTCGGGGCGGATGTCATGGCGCAGGGCGGCAATGCGGTGGATGCGGCGATTGCCACCTCCTTTGCGCTTGGCGCGGCTGAACCCTGGATGAGCGGTATGGGCGGCGGCGGCTTTATGGTCGTGCGCATGGCGGGCGAAAAGACGGCCAAGGTCATCGAATTCGGGATGAAATCCCCCAAGGGGCTGGATATCGCGGACTACCCCATCGTCGGCGGCAAGGCGNGCGATCTNTTCCCCTGGCCTTCGGTGCTGGAAGACCGCAATGTNTTCGGGGCCAAGGCGATTGCCATTCCCGGTCAGGTCGCTGGCATGGGTCTGGCGCATGAAAGCTTTGCCACGAAACCTTGGGCCGATCTGCTGGCCCCTGCGATCAAGCTTGCCGATGATGGTCTGCCTGTGGACTGGTACACGCAGCTGATCCTTGGTGGTTCGGCCAAAGACCTCGCCCCCTTCCCCGCCTCGGCCGAGACCTTTCTGGACGAAGACGGCTTTCCCAAATCCTCTGGCTGGACCGCCTTGGGCGAGACGANATGCGACCTTGGCCGTCTTGCCGCNTCGCTGCGCACCGTGGCCAAGGACGGACCGCGCGCGTTTTACGAAGGGNCNTTGGCGCAATCCATCGTCGCCGATCTGCAAGCCGCNGGCGGNCACCATACGGCCGAGGATCTGGCGCAGTATCAGGCGACATTGGTCGACGCGATGCACTATGCCTACCGCGGGCACGAGGTCATCGCCACACCGACCCTGACCGCTGGCCCGACCATGCGCCGCGCCCTTGATCTNATGACCGCNTGGCAGCCNGGCACAGACNCCCCCGACGCCGANGCNTTCATCGCTTATGACCGTGCCATCCGGCAGGCCAACCANGAACGCTATGANACGATGGGCGATATCGAACATGAACCCGATCCGTCCTGCACCACACATTTCAGCGTCGTTGATGCAGCTGGTAATATGGTCGCCGTCACCCAAACGCTGCTGTCGATCTTTGGCTCGCGGATGATGCTGCCGCAATCGGGCATCCTGATGAACAATGGCATCATGTGGTTTGACCCTGAACAGGGCAAGCCGAACTCGCTTGGGCCGGATAAACGTTGCCTTGCGAATATGTGCCCCACCCTGCTGGAGCGTGCCGACGGTGCGCAATTCGCGCTTGGGGCGTCTGGCGGGCGCAAGATCATGCCCGCTGTGGTCNAACTGACCTCACTGCTGCTGGACTACGGGATGGATCTGGAAACCGCCTTTCATGCGCCGCGCACGGATATGAGCCTTGCCGATGTGACCATCGTGGATCAGGCGCTGCCGCCGCAGGTGATCGCGACGCTGCAAGACACGCTGGACAATGTGGTGACCGCGCCGCGCACGATCTTCCCCTATCACTTCGCTTGCCCCTCTGCTGTCGGGCGCGCAGGCGACGAAAANACCGGCGTGACAGAGGTGATGTCCGCTTGGGGGGATGCCGTCAGCGCCTGAAAGAGCNACGGGCAAGCATAGCTGCCTTGCCCTGCGCATCTGACAAAGAGATGTACATTTGCGTCACAACCGACTAGGGACGGGCGCAACACGTGGCTGGCGTATCCGCTTTTGCCGCGACGCGCGTATTTGTAGCGCGACATTTTCTCAGACAGGACAATCCCTTGATCCAAACCATCGCAGACGCGCTTGCCACCCAAGGCTATGATTCGCTTACCCCCGTCCAAGAGGCGGTTACCAACCCAGATCTGGTCGAAGCCGACCTACTGGTGTCAGCCCAGACGGGGTCCGGCAAGACAGTGGCCTTTGGTCTGGCCATCGCACCGACCCTTTTGGGCGACGATGAAAAATTCGGACACGCCGGTGCGCCCCTGGCGCTGATCATCGCACCGACCCGCGAATTGGCCATGCAGGTCAGCCGCGAGCTGACGTGGCTNTATGGCAAGGCCGGTGCGGTCGTGACCACCTGCGTNGGCGGNATGGACACACGCACCGAACGCCGTGCGCTGGACCGTGGNGCNCATATCGTCGTCGCGACACCGGGCCGCCTGTGCGACCACATCAAACGCAACAACATCAACCTGTCCGACATTCGTGCCGTGGTGCTGGATGAAGCGGACGAGATGCTTGATCTGGGTTTCCGCGAAGAGCTGGAATTCATCCTCTCCGAAGCGCCGGAAGANCGCCGCACNCTGTTGTTCTCGGCCACCGTGCCTGCGGCGATCGCCAAGCTGGCCAAATCCTACCAGCGTGATGCGCAGCGCGTCGAAACCGTNGGCGAAAAGAAACAACACGCCGACATCGAATACCGTGCGCTGAACGTGCACCCGCGCGACACTGAAAACGCGATCATCAACGTGCTGCGCTTTTACGAGGCGAAAAACGCCATCGTCTTCTGCAACACCCGCGCCGCCGTCGCACGCCTGACCACCCGCTTTACCAACCGCGGCTTTTCGGTCGTGGCGCTGTCGGGCGAGCTGACGCAATCCGAACGCACCAACGCCCTGCAAGCGCTGCGCGACGGGCGCGCGCGCGTCTGTATTGCAACAGATGTTGCCGCACGCGGGATCGACCTGCCCAACCTCGAACTGGTGGTGCATGCCGATCTGCCGTCGAACTCTGACACGTTGCTGCACCGCTCGGGCCGTACCGGTCGTGCCGGTCGCAAGGGTGTGTCCGCGCTGATCGTTCCGGCCAAGATGCGCAGCAAGGCAAACCGTCTGCTGGGCGGCGCCAAGCTGAAGGTCGAATGGGCCAACCCGCCCTCTGCTGAAGAAGTGAACGCCGAAGACGAAAAGCGCTTGCTGGCCGATTCCGCATGGTCTGACCCGATCCCCGATGATGCAGCGGGCTTTGTTGCCAATCTGGTCGAACAGTTCAGCGCCGAGCAACTGGCGACGGCCTTTGTGAACCTGTACCGTGCACGCCAGTCCGCGCCCGAGCAGCTGGCAGAGCCCGGCACCCCTGCCGACGAACGCCCCCGTGGCGACTTTGGCCCGTCGGTCTGGTTCTCGATCTCGATCGGGCGCAACGATGACGCTGAACCCCGCACCATCCTGCCGATGATCTGTCGCATGGGCGATCTGACCAAGGATGACGTGGGCGCGATCCGCGTGCAGCCCAGCCATACCTTTGTCGAGATCCTCGCGACCTCGGCAGATAAATTCACCAACGCGCTTGGCCCCGACATGAAGGTCGAAGACGGCGCGGTTGTGACCAAGCTGGACAAGGCCCCCGATCTGTCGCGCGGGCCCAAGCCCGGCGGCCGTGGCCCCAAACCGAACCGTGGCGGCCCCCGTTCTGACAACGGCCCGCGCCCCGATCGTGGCCCACGCCCCAATCACGGCCCCCGCCCCGACCGCGCACCCTATGACCCCGACGCACCACGTGCACCGCGCAAACCACGTGCGGCCAGCACCGAAGAAGCATCGGTTACCTACGACAAACCTCGCGGCCCGCGCCCCGATAAAGGGTTCGACAAACCGCGCGGCGACAAGCCGAAGTTTGACAAGCCCAAAGCCCCCAAAGGCGAACGCCCGCCCAAGTCGCACAAGACCGAACGGTCTCCGATGAAGCCCGGTGCCACGCCTAAACCCAAATCTGCGGGCAAGCCCGACAGCTTTGACAAACCCGGCGGCAAGCCCAAAGCCAAAGCCGTCTGGAAAAAGGAAAAGCCAGCGGATCGTGGGGCGGACCGCCCCCGTGGCGACGGCAAACCAGCGGATAAACCGTTCAAGGCCCGCGCCGCTGACCCGTCGAAACGCTTTGTCCCACCGGGCAAAGTGGGCGCGAAACCCAAGGGCGGCAAACCCACGGGCAAAGCCGGTGGCGGCGATGCAGCCCCCAAACGCGGCAAGTCGAGCTTTCGCCCGAAATAAGCCGCAAGACCTACCCCCGGTCTGAAAACGGGGAAATACAGATCAATCAATCGCTTAGGGGCCGGAATTTTAATCAATTCCGGCCCTTTTTGCGTCTATCTTCCCGGCCCCGCCCCCCTATGTGGCAGGTTTTTCCTTTTCAGAGGGGGAAGTTGCTCCTAACAATCACTGCACATGGGCCGAAACAGACGCGAGGCGCGTTTGCGATGGGGCCTTGAAAACAGGGTGCTTTGCCACCCGCCCCCAATCCCAACCTCGGAAAGGTCACGCACATGGATGGTACATTTAGCGAAAACGATATCTCCCGTGTGGTCGAGGCAGATCGCGCGCACATCTGGCACCACCTCAGCCAGCACAAAGCCTATGAAACCACGGACCCACGGATCATTGTCGAAGGCAAAGGCATGCGTGTCTGGGACCAGAAGGGCAAAGAGCATCTGGACGCGGTGTCCGGTGGGGTCTGGACCGTCAACGTCGGCTATGGCCGTGAAAGCATTGCCAACGCCGTGCGCGACCAGCTGATCAAGCTGAACTATTTTGCGGGGTCTGCCGGGTCTATTCCGGGGTCGCATTTTGCGGAAAAGCTGATCGACAAGATGCCGGGCATGAGCCGCCTGTACTATTGCAACTCCGGCTCCGAGGCGAACGAGAAAGCCTTCAAGATGATCCGCCAGATCGCCCACAAACGCTATGGCGGCAAGAAGCACAAAATCCTGTATCGCGACCGCGACTACCACGGCACGACCATCGCTTGTCTGTCTGCGGGCGGTCAGGAAGAACGCAATGCGCAATACGGCCCCTTCACCGACGGGTTCGTCCGCGTGCCCCACTGTCTGGAGTATCGCAAGTTCGAGCAAGACGGCGCGCCAGAGGATAACTACGGCGTTTGGGCTGCGGATCAGATCGAGAAGATCATCCTCGCCGAAGGGCCCGACACCGTGGGCGGGCTGTGTCTTGAACCCGTCACGGCGGGCGGTGGTGTTATCACGCCTCCGGACGGCTACTGGGAACGGGTGCAAGAGATTTGCCGCAAGTATGACGTGCTGCTGCACATCGACGAAGTCGTCTGCGGTATCGGGCGCACCGGCGAATGGTTCGGCTACCAGCATTTCGGCGTCCAGCCCGATATGGTTACGATGGCCAAGGGTGTGGCCTCGGGCTATGCGGCGATTGCCTGTCTGGTGACGACGGAAGAGGTCTTTAACCTATTCAAGGATGACGCCAGCGACCCGCTGAACTACTTCCGCGATATCTCTACCTTCGGGGGCTGCACCGCGGGCCCCACCGCCGCGATTGAAAACATGGCGATTATCGAACGCGAAAACCTGCTGCAAAACACCCGCGACATGGGGCAGTACATGCTCGAAGAGCTTGAAGAGCTGTCGGACAAATATGACGTGATCGGTCAGGTGCGCGGCAAGGGTCTGTTCCTTGGCGCAGAGCTGGTCCAGGACCGCAGCACCCGCGTTCCCGTTGTCGAAGCGCAGATTCAGGCGGTCGTCGCAGACTGCATGGCGCAGGGCGTGATCATCGGGGCGACCAACCGGTCGGTGCCGGGTAAGAACAACACGCTCTGCTTCAGCCCTGCATTGATCGCGAAGAAGGACGATATTGATCAGATCATCGCGGCTGTGGATGGGGCAATGGGTCGGGTGTTCGGCAGCAAATAGGCTGCCGCTCCGGCACTTTATTGCCGATCAAAGAAATCTTGCTGGAACCAAACCCGTCACATAGCGTTAAGTACTGAAGCTAGTATGGAGTATATCATGAAAAAGCTACTTTTGGTCCTGCCTATGGTTGGCGCACTCGCCGCTTGCGAAACGCAGACTCAATCTTCTGTAACCGGCGCTGCTGCTGGTGCGGCTCTGGGTGCTGTCGTCTCGGGCGACGATGACAAAACCAAAGGCGCCGTTCTGGGTGGCTTGGCTGGCGCTGCTGCAGGTGCATACCTGGGCCGCGGCAAAAATGGCCAGTGTGTCTACCAGAACTCCGCAGGTCAGCGTTACACGGCTGCTTGCCCATAAGCGTTTTCTGCTCCCGAAGGCAGATATTCACATTAGGCCTCGGCGTTTCGCCGGGGCCTTTTTTATGCGCTGATCGATTGGCTGGGTCTTGCCCATAAAAAAGGGCGGCTAGATGCCGCCCCGTCTTAACCGTGATTTTACCGCGTGATCAGTCAAGCAGACCCGCGTGCTTCAACCCGTGATCCACCAGCGCTTTGGTGGCATCGGTCAGCGGCACCAGTGGCAGGCGCACCTCGTCCGAACACAATCCCAGACGCGCCATCGCGTACTTCACACCCACCAGGCCCGGCTCGGTGAAGATCGCATTGTGCAGCGGCATCAGCTTGTCCTGGATTTCCAGCGCCGACGCATAGTCCCCCGCAAGGCAGAACGCCTGCATCTGGCTTAGCAGNTTGGGCGCGACATTCGCGGTGACAGAGATACAGCCAACGCCGCCTTGGGCGTTGAACCCGTGCGCTGTGGCGTCCTCGCCCGAGAGCTGGACAAAATCCGGCCCGCACAGCATCCGCTGGTCACAGACCCGCGCCAGATCGCCGGTGGCATCCTTGACACCGATGATGCGCGGCAGCTTGGCCAGCTCCGCCATGGTTTCGGGCAGCATATCAACGACCGAACGGCCGGGGATATTGTAGATGATGATCGGCAGACCGCAGGCCTCGTGGATCGCGGTGAAATGCGCGATCAGACCGGCTTGGGTCGGCTTGTTNTAATAGGGCGTGACCACCAGAACCGCATCGGCACCGACGCTTTCGGCGTGTTTGGCCAGACGGATGCTTTCGGTCGTGTTGTTCGAACCGGCACCTGCAACGACGGGGATACGACCCGCGGCGGCTTTGACGACTTCGGCGACAACGGTTTCATGCTCGGCATGGGTCAGGGTGGGCGATTCACCGGTGGTCCCGACAGGCACCAGCCCGTTCGATCCTTCCGCGATGTGCCATTCCACCAGCTTCTTGAGCGTGGCCAAATCCAGCGCGCCGTCCGTGAACGGCGTGACGAGTGCAGGTAGTGAACCTTGTAGCATATGCACGCTCCTATTCTTGCGTTGCTGGGCAAGCGCCCAATTGCTGATAGCGGCAAGTTGAGTTGAAACCCCCGCGCCGCGCNGTATGTTGCAAGGCTGTAGCCTTTGACCAGTAGGAAATGCAAGTGATGAGACGCGCCTTGGCGACGCTGACGATGGTTTTTGCCCTCGCCCTTCCGGCCCANGCCGAAAGGCCGCGTCCGCTGGGATGGGCGATGGACGCCATGCGCGCGGGCAGCTGGGANAATGCCGCCCTGATNGCGCGCCGTGACGGGGCCGTTGCGGTNGATGTGATNGAATGGCACCGCCTGCGCGCCGGANGGGGCACCTATGCCGAGGTGACAGATTTCCTTNNCCGCCGCCCTGATTGGCCGGGNGAGGCCTATCTGCGCAGACAGTCCGAAGAGGCCGTGATCCGCGAGGGTGACAAGGCGATACTGGATTTCTTTACCGGTCAGGGCCCGCAGACGCCCGAGGGTGTGCTGGCCCATGCCGCAGCGCTGCTGCGTGCGGATCGTCTGGGCGAGGCACAGGCGCGGCTGGTGCTGGCGTGGCGTACCCTGCCCATGAGCGGGAACGATCAGGCAAAGTTCATTGACGCGCATGGGCCTTTGCTGAAACCGCACCACGCCGCCCGTCTGGACGAGATGCTATGGCAACGGGAACACGCCGAAGCCCGCCAGATGTTCGATCTGGTCAGTGATGCCGACAAGGCGCTGGCCGAAACCCGCATCGCCTTGCAAAATCTGGACGGCGACGTAAACGCCCTGATCGACGCGCTGCCCGCCAGCAAGGCCGGTGATCCGGGGCTACAGGCCGACCGCTTCGAATGGCGCATCCGCAAAGGCTACGGCGACAGCGCCAAGGATCTGATGCTGTCGCAATCGGTCAGCGCTGCGGCCCTTGGTCAGCCCGCCGCATGGGCCAACCGCCGCCGCGCGCTGGCGCGGGATGAAATGCGCAATGGCGATCCGGCGCGGGCCTATCAGATGGCGTCGAAACACTTCCTGTCCGAAGGGTCACATTTCGCGGACCTTGAATGGCTGTCGGGCTATATCGCGCTGCGGTTTCTCAAAGACCCCAAGCTGGCGCTTGGTCACTTTCAGGCCCATGACGGCGCGGTAGAATCCCCCATCAGCCAAGGGCGCGCGGGCTATTGGCAGGGCCGCGCGTATCAGGCCATGGGCGATGCCGAGGGCGCGGCCAAAGCCTATGCCCAAGGCGCGAAGTTCCAATCCTCTTTCTACGGTCTGCTTGCGGCAGAGCGGGGCAATCTGCCGTTCGACACAAGCCTTGCAGGCGCGCCCCCTGAACAGGACTGGCGCACATCGGCGCTGGCACAGGCACCGCTATTTCAGGCGGGGCTGTTGCTGCAAGCCTCGGGCGAGCTGTCGACCGCCGAACGGTTCTGGACCCATCTGGCAGAGCAGCTGATCACCGAAGACGCTGCCCTTCTGGGACAGGCCGCGATTGACGTGGGCCAGCCGCATCTGGCCGTGATGATCGGCAAACGTGTGGCGCAACGGGGCATCACCATCGCCGGCCCCTATTACGCGCTGCATGATGCGATCAAGCTGGACCTGAACATGGCCCCCGAGATGGTGCTGGCCATCGCCCGCCGCGAAAGCGAATTCGATCCCGTGGTNCANAGCCATGTGGGCGCACGCGGTCTGATGCAGCTGATGCCCGCCACGGCCAAGGATGTCGCGCGCGATCTGGAGATCAGCGCGCTGCACACCACCGACCGGCTGACCGCCGACCCNGAATACAACGCTTTGCTGGGGTCCGAATACCTGTCGCAGATGGCNGGCCGGTTTAACGGGAATGTGGTCATGGTCTCGGCCGCGTATAACGCGGGNCCCTCGCGTCCGACGCGCTGGATGGACACCTANGGCGACCCGCGCGAGGGCGACATNGATATCGTCGACTGGATAGAGATGATCCCTTTCCGCGAGACGCAGAACTATGTGATGCGGGTGACCGAAAGCCTGCCCGTTTACCGNGCGCGCATGGGCAAAGACCCCCTGCCCCAACCCTTTACCGAGGAACTAACGGGCACGACCCTTCTGCCGTTCGCGCCAAAAGGTGAATAGCCCCGCCGCGACGATCAGCGCCGCCCCGATGGCGACATTGGGGCGCACGGTTTCGCCAAAGGCGCTGATGCCGATGATCGCGGCAAAGACCAGTTGCAAATAGGCAAAGGGCTGCACCGCGCTCGCCTCGGCCACTTCGTAGCAGCGGATCAACAGCCAGTGGCCCGTGACACCGGTGATGCACAGGCACCCCATGATCAGCCAGTCGCTGGCGATCATCGGCTCCCAATACCACAGCCCCGTGGCTGTCATCGCCACTGACCCNGTGACGCCGGTCCAGAAAAAGCTGGTGGCGGTCTTGTCCTTGCGCCCGACATAGCGGGTCAGCAGCCCGTAGACCGCGAACATCGCGGCCGCCACCAGCGGGATCACGGCGGCGGGGTCAAAGACGCTCATCCCCGGCTGCAGAATGATCAACACCCCGATAAAGCCGACCCCGATCGCCGCCCATCTGCGCCAGCCGACACTNTCCCCCAGNACNGGGCCGGACAGGGCGGCNACCAGCANCGGATAACAGGTAAAGACCGCNTGGCTTTCCACAAGGCCAAGGATCGTAAAGGCGACGATCATCACGCAGATCTCGGCCGCAAGCAGCAGCCCGCGGAATATCTGGAGCACCGGCTGGCTGGTCCGCGCCGCCGCCCGCAACCCGCCCGCATGGCGCTTGGCCAGCGCGATCACAAAGGCCGCGAAGAACCAGTAGCGGATCATCACCACCATCATCACGTTGTATTCTGACGCCAGATGCCGCGACAGCCCGTCCTGCACCGCAAACACAAAGGTCGTGATCACCATCAAGGTGATACCAAGCGGGATATTGTTCGACTGCGCCGCAGCCGCCGCGCGGTTGGTGGCCATGCTCATACGCGCACAGCCCGCGTCATGTGCCGCTTGCGTCCATAGCCGGTCGTGCGCTCAACCGCGAAGCCCGCGCTTTCCAGCGCGCGACGGACCGCGCCAGCGGCGGTATAGGTCGCGGCCGTGCCAAACGGTGCCGTGTGCCGTGCTACATCGTGCAGCAGCTCCGGCTCCCACAACTCGGGGTTTTTGGCGGGGGAAAACCCGTCAAGAAACCACGCATCCGCCAGCCCGTCCCACGCGGGCACCGCACGTCGCGCATCGCCGATCACTACGGTCAGCACCACATCGCCAAAGCGCATCTCTCCACCCTCGGGCGACCAGGCGTCCAGCAGCGCGTCGCGCTTGCCGTCGAAGTCAGGAAAGGACCGATGCGCTTGGGCCATATCCTCGGACGACATCGGAAAGGCTTCGAACGAGGTGAAATGCAGCGTGCCCTTCGCGCCGTGCCGCGCCCACGCGTCCCAAGCCACGAGAAAGTTCAGCCCCGTGCCGAACCCCAACTCTCCGATGCGGAACCCGTCGCGGAAGCGGTTGGTCAGGTCATTCCCGTCGATAAAGACATGCTGCGTTTCCTCTACCCCGTTATCAAGGCTGAAGTACGGGTCGTCGAACTTGGAGGACACGGGCACACCGCTGTCTTTCCATTCGATATCAGCTGTCTGGTTCTCCATGGGATGGCCTTGTGCTATGGGCGTTGCCGAACACTGCGCAAAAAGGGCAAGGATTGGCAATGGCCGAAATCACGATACGCGGCGCGGGGATATTCGGGCTATCGGTGGCATGGGCCTGCGTGCAACGCAGCGCGACGGTGCAAGTGATCGACCCGAATGGGCCCGCCGCAGGCAGCAGCGGCGGTATCGTCGGCGCGCTGGCCCCACATGTGCCTGAAAACTGGAACGCCAAGAAAGCCTTTCAACGCGACAGCCTGCTGATGGCCGAAGGGTTCTGGCAAGAGGTTGANCAGGCNGGNGGNGGNAACGCGGGCTATGCCCGCAAGGGGCGCCTNCAACCCGTNGCCGATGACGCGGCATTGGCACTGGCACAGCAGCGGGCCGAAACNGCCAAGGCGCTGTGGCAGGGTCAGGCCACATGGTCCGTGATCCGCGCGAGTGANACNCCNTGGCAGCCNGACAGCCCCACCGGCTGGCTGATCCACGACACGCTAAGCGGTCTGATCCANCCCCGCCACGCCTGCGACGCGCTGGTGCGGGCNCTGGCGGCCAAAGGCGTGACGGTGCAGGCGGAGGGCGAAGATCGCGGACAGGTNCTGTGGGCGACGGGCGTCGCGGGGCTGGCGCATATGACCGCCAATCATAGCCGTCTGGTCGGCGCAGGCGTCAAGGGTCAGGCCGCGCTGCTGGACTATGACGCGCGCGGCTTGCCACAGCTTTTCGCGGGCGGTGTGCATATCATCCCGCATAGCGACGGCACCACCGCCATCGGATCAACGACAGAGCGCGCNTATACCTCGCCCACCGAGACGGACGCGCAGCTTGATGACGTGATCGCCGCCGCACGCGCTGCNGTGCCCGTGTTGCNAGATGCGCCGGTGATCACCCGCTGGGCCGGCGTGCGCCCGCGCAGCCGCAGCCGTGCCCCGATGCTGGGNCCCTTGCCCGNCGCTCCGGGGCAGTTCGTGGCCAATGGCGGGTTCAAGATCGGGTTCGGCATGGCCCCCAAAGTGGCCGAGGTCATGGCCGANCTGATGCTGGACGGGCGCGATACCATCCCNGANGGGTTCCGCGTCGAAGACAACCTCTAGCGCCGCGGCGGCCCGTCAGCCCCCNTANGGNACCNCTCAAACGCAAAAGGGCCCCGGCAGATGCCGAGGCCCTTTCACGTTCATGTCGCTAACGCTTAGGCAGCGTTTGGCAGGATCACGATTTCAACGCGGCGGTTTTGCGCTTTGCCCGCTGCGTTCAGGTTGCTTGCCACCGGCTGGCTTTCGCCACGGCCCACGGATTGGATGCGGCTGCCGGGAACGCCGTTCGACACCAGCACATTCGCNACGGCGCGCGCACGGCCTTCGGACAGCTGCTGGTTATAGGACGCTTCGCCATCGCTATCGGTGTGACCGACNATNTGNAGCGTGGAGTTGCTGTAGACGTTCACGTTCCGCGCCAGTGCGGCCAGATCGTTTTGCATACCGGCCTGAACCTGCGTGCTGTCTGTCGCGAACAGGATGTCCTGCGGCAGGGTCACGATCAGGCGGTCACCTGTGTTGGTGATGATCACGTCGGAATCCAGCTGACGGCGCAGGTCGGCCTCTTGCTTGTCCAGCGAATAGCCATAGCCAGCACCCAATGCACCGCCAGCGACCGCACCGGCCAAGGCACCTTGCGCACGGTTGCCGTCGCCTTTGGACAGCGCACCGATCACAGCACCGGTACCTGCACCGATCAGCGCACCGTTACGAGTGTTGGCGTTCGGGTCGTTGGGGTTGCCNCCAATCGGACCGGGTTCACAAGCAGCCAGCGCCAGAACGCTTGTCAGAGCTACAGCAATGGAGGTTTTCGAAAGTGTCATATCTTATTCTGCCTTTAAGTTGTGGCCCCGTTCGGGCGAGGCAATCGTCACATAACGCTTTACACCAGCCTTTGTTCCCGTTGAACCGGCAGCTTCAAACCCATAGGCAGCANCCCGCCGATGNCCTCANGCGTCGACGCGGGCGGATTCAAAGGCCAGCATGGCGCGTTTGACCGGCAGCCCCCAGTGATACCCCCCTAACCCACCGGATTTGCGCAGGGCGCGATGGCAGGGGATCAACCAGCTGATCGGGTTACGCCCCACCGCCGTGCCCACAGCGCGGACCGCTTTGGGCGTGCCGATGGTCTGGGCGATCTCGGAATAGGTGGTCACATGACCCGACGGGATCGCCAGCAAAGCCTCCCACACCTTGATCTGGAAGGGCGCGCCGATCAGATACATCGGGGCTTTGTCGGTCCCGTCTCCCTGTAGNCCAAAGGCAATCTGCACCCAGTCGCGCAGCACCGCCGGATCCTCGCGGAATGTCGCNCCCGGCCAGCGACGGCACAAATCCTCCATCGCGGCACCGGTGCCCATCTCGGCCGAGAAAGCCAGCCCGCAGATCCCCCGCGGCGTGCCCATAACCAGCGCCGGGCCAAAGGGGCTGTCGAACCACCCCCACGAGATCACAAGCCCGTCGCCCTTGCGGGCGAAATCGCCGGGGCTCATGGCTTCCCACCGCAGGAACATGTCGTGCAGCCGGCCAGAGCCGGACAACCCCAGCTCGTGCGCCGTGTCGAGCGTGGTAAAGCGGTCGCGCAGCAGCGATTTGGCGTGATCCAGCATCAGGTATTGCTGATAGCGTTTCGGCGACACCCCCACCCACTGCGAGAAGAGCCGCTGGAAATGCGCCGGGCTCATCCCCATTTCNCCCGCGATCTGATCCAGCGCCAGCGGGTCNGCGGCGGCATCGATCAGATCAATCGCCCGCCGCATCACACCGTAGTGATAGGCGCTGCCGTCTGCNGTGGCGGCATCTTCGGGGGCGGTNGTTTGGNGCGNGTGCTGTGGTNCATGTGTCATAGGGGCAGACTACGGCAGGCCCCGCCCCCGCGCGACCCGAAACATGCGCCAAATGACGCAGCCCCCTGCCGCAGCGACGCCCGTAAAATCCGCCGCGCGCGGCTTGCCCTGAGAGGCGAAACCACGCATACCCTTGGCGCATGGCCAAAACCCTTGATTANCACACGATCCGCGAGATTTTCACCCGCTTTCAGGACGCCGAGGCGGAACCGAAAGGCGAGCTGGATCACACCAACGTCTATACGTTGCTGGTCGCTGTCGCGCTGAGCGCGCAGGCCACGGATGCGGGGGTAAACAAGGCCACCAAATCCCTGTTCGAGATTGTCGAGCACCCGCAGCAGATGCTGGACCTCGGGCTGGAGGGGCTGACCGAACATATCAAGACGATCGGCCTGTTCCGCCAGAAGGCCAAGAACGTGATGAAGCTGAGCCAGATTCTGGTGGATGACTATGACGGGGTCGTGCCCAACAGCCGCGCGGCGCTGCAATCNTTGCCCGGCGTGGGCCGCAAGACNGCGAATGTTGTNCTGAANATGTGGTGGCANTATCCGGCGCAGGCGGTGGACACGCATATCTTTCGCGTCGGCAATCGCACNCGCATCGCCCCCGGCAAAACCGTCGATGCCGTAGAACGCGCGATCGAGGATAATATCCCCGTTGATTTCCAACACCATGCCCACCACTGGATGATCCTGCACGGGCGATACCATTGCAAAGCACGCAAACCCCTATGCAGAACCTGCATCATCCGTGACCTTTGCCCCTATGAGGAAAAAACCGAATGACCCAATACGAAGTGGTTGGCATCGGCAACGCTGTTGTCGATGTGATCTCGCATGCGGATGACGCGTTTCTGCAAGATAACGGCATCGAAAAAGGCATTATGCAGCTGATCGAGCGTGACCGCGCCGAAAACCTGTATGCGACAATGCAAGACCGTCTTCAGACCCCCGGCGGGTCGGTCGCCAATACCATTGCGGGCATCGGCGCGCTTGGCTTGCCCACGGCCTTTATCGGGCGGGTGAATGACGATGATCTGGGGCAGTTCTATGCCAANGCGATGACAGACATCGGCATTGATTTTGTCAACGCGCCTGTGACCGGGGGCGAGAACCCGACCTCGCGCTGCATGATCTTTGTGACCCCGGANGGGGAACGCTCTTTGAACACCTATCTTGGGATCTCCACGGGGCTTACCTNGGACGACGTTCCGCAGGCGGTGGCCTCCAGCGNCAAGCTGATGTTCCTCGAAGGCTACCTTTTTGACCACGACGCCGGCAAAACCGCCTTCCGCGAAGCGGCGCGCGCGGCGACGGCGGGCGGNGGCATGGCGGGGATCGCGATTTCCGACCCCTTCTGCGTGGAACGCCACCGGGATGACTTCCTCGCGCTGATCGAAAACGATCTGGGTTACGTCATCGGCAACGAGGCCGAGATCCGCGCCCTGTGGGAAACCGACGATCTGGAAGACGCGCTGACCCGCACGGCGGCGATCTGTGACACGGTCGTCTGCACCCGTTCCGGCGACGGCGTGACGCTGATCCGCAAGGGCGAACGTGTCGACGTGCCCGTGACCAAGGTGACCCCCGTGGATGCCACAGGCGCCGGCGATCAATTCGCGGCGGGGTTCCTCTATGGCATGGCCACGGGTCGCGACCTCGAGACATGCGGCAAGATGGGCAACATCTGCGCAGCCGAGGTNATCAGCCACATCGGCCCGCGCCCGCAGACCTCGATGATGGATCTGTTCAAGGAAAAAGGGCTGGTCTGATGCTGACCGACGGATATCACGACGTACCGCTTGGCAAGCTGGCGATGGTTGTCACACATCTTGAGATGCGCGAGGCCGCCCCCCTGCGNGATGTCCCCGCCCCCGAGGGNGTNACCNTGCGCGCNNTGACCCCGACACTGGACTGGTACCGTGATATCTTTCGGCGGGTCGGACAGGATTGGCTGTGGTTCGGNCGGCTCACAAAAACCGACGCCGAATTGCAGGCGCTGTTGTCGGATGCGGACACGCAGTTTTTCACGCTGACNAANGATGGTCGCGACGAGGCGCTGCTCGAGCTCAAGTTCACGGCTGATGGCACGTGCGAGCTGGCCTATTTCGGACTGACGCCCGCGCTGATCGGNTCGGGTGCCGGGCGCTANCTGATGAACCACGCGATCCGCACGGCTTGGGCGCGGCCGATCTCGCGGTTTCATCTACATACCTGCACGCTCGACAGTCCGCAGGCGCTGTCCTTTTACATCCGCAGCGGGTTTACCCCGTTCAAGCGGCAGGTCGAGGTCGCGGATGATCCGCGGCTGATCGATCTGNTGGACAAGGACGCAGGGGCGCATGTGCCGACCATCGGCTAGCGCCCCCGTGGCTCACCCCATCCGTTCAGAGGCGTAAGACCCCGGCGAGGCAGGGAAGACCACCGTCTTGTTGCCATTCACAAACACGCGCCGGTGGATATGCGCGTGAATGGCCCGCGCCAATACCTGACTTTCGACATCCCGCCCGAGCGAGACATAGTCTTCGGCGGATTGCGCATGGGTGACGCGCACGATGTCCTGTTCGATGATCGGCCCTTCATCCAGATCGGCGGTCACGTAATGCGATGTNGCCCCGATCAGCTTGACCCCGCGCTGGAACGCTTGCTTATACGGGTTCGCCCCCTTGAAGCTGGGCAGGAAAGAATGGTGGATATTGATGATCCGCCCCGACATCTTCTGGCACATCTCGTCCGACAGGATCTGCATGTAGCGCGCCAGCACNANCAGCTCGGCCCCCGCGTCTTCGACCACAGCCATGATCCGCGCCTCGGCGTCGGCTTTGTTTTCCGGCGTGACCTTGATGCAGTGGAACGGAATGTCGTTGTTCACGACGACCTTTTGATAGTCCATATGGTTGGACACCACCGCGACAATATCGATCGGCAACGCGCCAATACGCCAGCGGTACAGCAAATCGTTCAGACAATGCCCGAAGCGCGAAACCATGATGACGACCTTCATCTTCACCGCCTCGTCGTGGAACTCATAGGCCATGTCAAAGGGCCGCGCCGCATCGGCAAAGCCGTCTGACAGGGTCGCCAGATCAACCTCGGCTTCGCTTTCAAAGCTGACGCGCATGAAGAAACCGCCGGTTTCCTTATCGTCGAACTGCGCACTGTCCGAGATGTTGCAGCCTTGATCGGCCAGATAATTCGCAATCGCCGCGACAACCCCGCGCGCAGAGGGGCAGGTCACGGTCAGGGCATATGTCTTCATCGGGATTTTTCCTGTGGCAAAGCGGTCCGACGTCGCGCGCCGATAGCCACCTGTTTCCTATCCGCCCCCGCCCCGTCAAGTTCGCGACGGCCGAAAAAGACACGCGACGCCCGCGCGGCCGGTCAAATCAGCACAATCGGTTTCCGATCATGCACATTGGCCCATATCCGCTATGCAATCGGGCAGACGGTGAACGCGGCCCGCCCCTTTGTCAGGCGTCGGCGAAATGGCTCACAAAGGCGTTGACCACAGCGGTATAGACCTCGCGCTTGAACGGGACGATGTTGTCGACCAGTTCGCGCACCGGCAACCAGCGCCAGTCCGAGAATTCGGGGTGTTCGGTATCCAGGTTGATCTCGTCATCCGACCCGTGAAAGCGCAGCAGGAACCATTTCTGCTCTTGCCCGCGGAACCGGCCTTTCCAGATGTTGGGCACCAGTTCGATCGGCAGGTCATAGGGCAACCAGCCCTCGGTCTGTGCCACCACGGTGACAGAGCTTGGGGGGATGCCTGTCTCTTCCTCCAGTTCGCGCAGAGCGGCGACTTCGGCGTGTTCGCCCTTTTCGACGCCACCTTGCGGCATCTGCCATGCGTCCTGATCCCGGTCCCGACGTTGCCCGACAAACACATGCCCGTCGGCGTTGACCAGCATGACCCCGACACAGGGGCGATAGGGCAGTCGGGCGATTTCTTCTGGCGTCATATCGGGGGCCTTTCGCGGCAAGAGAAGTCATACCGCGGTTAGCACGAATCCCGCGCCCATGTATATTGGCTTACGCAGCGTTGTGCGTGACAGAACCGCAGGCTTGGGGTGAACTGCCGCACAGAACGGTCCAGTACCCTACATTCAGCCCTCGAAAGGTTTGCCAAATGTCCGACTATCCGCACCTGCTTGCCCCGCTTGATCTGGGATTCACGACGTTGAAGAACCGCGTGTTGATGGGGTCTATGCACACCGGGCTTGAGGAAACACAGGACTGGAACCGCGTCGCCGAATTCTACGCCACCCGCGCGCGTGGCGATGTGGGGCTGATGGTGACAGGCGGCATCGGGCCGAACCCCGAAGGGTCGGTCGCGCATGGTGCCGCGATGATGCTGTCGCAAAAGGACGTGGACAACCACAGTATCGTCACCGACCGCGTGCACGAAGCAGGCGGCAAGATCGCGATGCAGATCCTGCACGCCGGGCGCTATGCCTTCAGCCCCGATTGCGTGGCCCCGTCTGCGATCAAATCCCCCATTTCGATGTTTGCGCCGAAAGAGCTGGACGCGGAAGGCATCGAAAAGCAGATCAGCGATATCGCCGCCTGCGCCCTGCGTGCCAAACAGGCAGGCTATGACGGGGTAGAGGTGATGGGCTCCGAAGGGTATTTCCTGAACCAGTTCCTCGTCACCCACACCAACAAACGGACCGACGAATGGGGCGGGTCGTACGAGAACCGCATGAGGCTGCCCGTCGAGGTCGTGCGCCGCGTGCGCGAGGCCGTGGGCCCCGATTTCATCCTCATCTACCGTTTGTCGATGATCGACCTGATCCCCAACGGCTCAACCTTTGAAGAGGTCGTGCAGCTTGCCAAGGCGGTAGAGGCCGCAGGGGCCACGATCATCAACACCGGCATCGGCTGGCACGAGGCGCGCATCCCGACGATCCAGACCTCGGTGCCGCGCGCGGCCTTTGCATGGGTCACGAAAAAGCTGATGGGTCAGGTGAGCATCCCGCTGATCACCTCCAACCGGATCAACACGCCCGAGGTCGCCGAAGAGGTGCTGGTGGACGGCTGCGCCGACATGGTGTCGATGGCGCGGCCCATGCTGGCCGATGCCGATTTCGTCGCCAAGGCCGCCGCCGGAAAATCGGCCGAGATCGCGCCTTGTATCGCCTGCAACCAAGCCTGTCTGGACCATACCTTTGGCGGCAAAATCTCGAGCTGTCTGGTCAACCCGCGCGCCTGCTACGAGACTGAACTGCGCGTCGATCCTGTTGACGCGGCCAAGACAATCGCCGTGGTGGGCGCGGGCCCTGCGGGGCTCTCTGCCGCCATCACCGCGGCAGAGCGCGGCCATAAGGTCACCGTCTTTGACCGCGCAGCCGAGATCGGCGGCCAGTTGAACCTTGCCAAGCAGGTCGCCGGCAAAGAAGAGTTCTGGGGCCTCGTCGATTGGTATCGGGCGATGGTCAAGAAATACGACGTCACCGTGAAGCTAAACACCGAAGTCTCGGCCAATGATCTGGGCGAGTATGACGAGGTGATTATCGCCACCGGCGTTATCCCCCGCGACCCGCAAATCCCCGGTCAGGACGCGGGCAATGTGGTCAGCTATATCGACATCCTAAACGGCACCGTCACCGCTGGTCAGCGTGTCGCTGTCATCGGCGCGGGCGGCATCGGTTTCGATGTGTCTGAACATCTGGTGCATGACGGGGACAGCACCACCACCAACCTGCCCGAATGGATGAAGGAATGGGGCGTCACCGACCCCGCCGATCACCGCTCTGGCCTCGCGCCCGAAGGGCCGCAGCCGCACGCCCCCGCGCGCGAAGTTACCATGCTGCAGCGCAAGACCACCAAGGTCGGCAAGGGCTTGGGAAAGACGACCGGCTGGATCCACCGCGCGTCCCTGACCATGAAGAACGTGCAGATGATCGCGGGCGTCAACTACGAGAAGATCGACGCAGAGGGCCTGCACATCAGCTTTGGCGAAGCGCGTGAAAAGCCGCAGGTGATCGCGGCGGATACGATCGTGCTTTGTGCCGGTCAGCTGTCGGACCGGTCGCTGGCCGACGCGCTAGAGGTCAAGGGCATCCCGTGCCATGTTATCGGCGGCGCGGATGTCGCGGCTGAACTGGATGCGAAACGCGCGATTGACCAAGGCACCCGTCTGGCCGCTGCGCTGTAAGGTATGTCGACCAAAACGGGGCAGGCTGTCGTGGCCTGCCCCGTCTTTCGCCCGCGCCACAAGGGCAGCGCATCTTGCGCCTCCGCGCCGGTCTGTCAAAATGCCCGGATCAATAGATGTTTCAGGGTGTGGCCATGCCGATTTGCGTTTTCGATATCTTTGCCGATGGCACGACCCAAGTGCCCACCGACACGCATCTTACGGGGCCGGGCATCTACCGCTGGTGGCACTTTGATCTGGCCGACCCGATGCTTGAACCCTGGGTCCGCGAACACTTGCACGAAATCCCCGCCGGATCGCTGATCCAGAAACAGACCCGCCCGCGCTGTGACCGCTTTGAAGGCGGGCTGATCTTGAACCTTCGGGGCATCAATATGAACGAGGGGCAGGATGCCGATGAAATGGTATCGGTACGGATGTATGTGGATTCCGACCTGCTGATCACCGTGCGCCGCAAGAAGGTCTTTGCCATCGACGCGATCCGCCGCGAGGCCGAAGCGCAAAAGGCCCCTCCCAGCCCTGCCGAGTTCCTCGAAGCGCTCGTGGGTCGCTTGACCCTGCGGGTGCAGGAACATGTTGCAACACTGGATGAACAGGCGGAGTTCTTCGAGGACGATCTAGAGGATAAGAACACCCCGATGCCGCATGAGCTGCCCGAAATCCGGCGCAGCGTGATCCGGCTGCGGCGCTATCTTGACCCCCAACGCGAGGCGCTGGCCAAGCTGGCCGCCTTTGATATTCCGCTGATCCCCGACGAAAGCCAGCTTGAGCTGCGCGANCAGGCCAACAGCGCGCTGATCGCGGTAGAAGAGCTGGACGAGCTGCGCGACCGGCTGGTGTCGGTTCAGGAAGAGCACGACGCCAATATCGCGCAGCGCCANGCGCGCCACGGCTATGTGCTGTCGGTCGCCGCGGCGATCTTTCTGCCGCTGGGGTTTCTGACNGGTCTGTTCGGCGTCAACGTNGCCGGGATGCCGGGGGTGGACCATCCTTGGGCGTTTACCATCCTCTGTCTNGGCATGGCGGGGCTGGCNCTGCTNATGTTTCTGGTCCTGAAACTGGTNCGCTGGATTTANCCACAGCACGGCGCGCCCTGTTTCCCCGCCGCGAACGATCCCTATAAATACCTCTCCACTGTCTCACCGCTGCCGTGATCCTGCCTGATTTGGCCGCCATACCCTTTTCAGACGCAGATGATGAAAGGGGACGGGTATGGACCGCCTGACAGAGATGGAAGCATTCGCCACGGTCGTGGACCAGGGTGGCTTTACCGATGCGGCCAAGAAGATGGGTATCTCCAAATCNGCCGTATCCAAACACGTATCCTCGCTTGAAGCGCGGCTTGGGGCGCGGTTGCTGAACCGCACGACCCGCCGNGTCAGNCCGACAGAGATCGGGCTTGCCTATTACGACCGNGCCCGNCGCGTGCTGAATGACGCGGGCGAAGCCGATGCGCTTGTNACCTCTATGCAATCCGCGCCCTCGGGCCTTTTGCGGATCTCGGTCGCGACNGACTTTGGCGTGAACCATCTGTCNCCCGCCCTGTCCGANTTNCTNGCCGATTTCCCCGATATCACCGTCAACATGGTGCTGAACAACCGCTACGTCGAACTGATCAGCGAAGGTTTCGATATGGCCGTCCGTATCGGAGAGCTGGAAGACAGCACCCTGCGGGCCCGCAAGCTAACCGAGACGACCAAACGCATGATCGCCTCNCCCGCCTATTTCGAGAAATACGGCCGCCCCGAAAAGATCGACGATCTGAACGATCACAAGCTGCTGCATTATTCCAACCAGTCCAGCGGCAATATGTGGAAGCTGACCTCGCCGTCGGGCGAAAAGCGTCAGGTGCGCACCGCTGGCTGGCTGTCGGTGAACGATGGGCAATCGCTGCTGAACGCCGCCATCTCTGGCCTTGGCATCGCCTACCTGCCGAGCTTTCTGTATGCCGACGCGATGGAAAAAGGGCTGGTCGAAGACGCGATCCCCGATCTCCCGCTCGAGACCCAAGGCATCTACGCCGTCTATCCTCCGGGCCGGTTCACCCAGCCCAAGGTGCGCGCCTTCATTGATTTTCTAGCCCATACCTTTGCCGAAAAAGGTCCAACGGACTGGTAACACGAGATCACCAACTGCCCTCGGTGAACTGAGCCCACATGTGGCTGCCCCCGCTCCCTTTTCAGGGATGCGGGGATTTTTCTGTTCGGGGTNAGGGCGCGGGTAAAAGCACGGCCTCGACCCGTCGATTGGCGTCGCGCCCCGCTTTGGTCTGGTTGGACGCGATTGGCGACAGATAGCCCATGCCCTGCGCCTCGATCCTGTCGCCCGCGATGCCATGCGCCGTGATCAGCCGCCGCCGNACCGCCGCCGCGCGGCTTCGCGACAGGGCAATATTGTTTTGCAGCCCGCCGACGCTATCGGTGTGGCCCACCAGAACAATCCGCAGATCGGGCTGGTCTTTCAGCACCGCCGCCAGATTGGCCAGCGCATCAAACTCCCCCTGCCCCAAGGCCGCGGTGCCGGTGCCGAAATCAAGCGCNGCCAGCACCACATGGCCGGTATTCTGCAACGCCGCAGCCATCTCTGACTGGCTTTGNGCGGGGGCATCGGGGGCCAAGGNCNGGGTGTCTTCCGCCNCCTCTGGCACCGACGGGCTGGACGCCTGGCCTTGCGCATCCGCCTCAACGATCTGCAGATAGGCAGAGGTATCGGTTGTGCTGACCAGAAGGGTCGCAACGGCGTCAGGTGATTGCAGCGACCCTTTGACGGCGGTGACAAACTGGTACTGGCGCAGATCGACATACATGTTCGGCGCGGGCAGTGTTTCGATCGCAAAGCGGAAATCGAAACCGCCGCAGACCTCGGCGCTGCAATCCAGCACGATCCTGTAGCCTGCGTCCTCTAGCTGGGTGCGCAGGGGCCGCATAATCTGTAGGGGCGTGAGGCCCGGAGCCTCTAACCGCCAGGCAGAGCGCGCAACCGCGCCTTCGATCTTGACGCTGGCAAAGCCGCCGTTCTCGAAGGCAGAGGTCGGGGCAAGGTAGCTGTCAGGGTCGGTATCGCGCGTCACGGTCTGCCGCGCAGCAGCGGGCAACGACAGATCCAGCGCATGGGCCGTGCCCGCCAGTAAAAGCCAGATCAGCCCGGCACGCCAGAGGATCATCTGAACTGCGCGTGGTAAGCGTCGTTCGGTTTCATTTCGGTCGCGCTGGCGACGCGGTTGGTCATATTGAAGAAACCCGTGACCGACGCGATGTCAAAGATGTCGCGGTCGGAAAAGCCCACATCGCGCAGCGCCTGCCGGTCCGCCTCGGTGGTTTTGGCGCTGGCGACGGTCAGATGTTCGGCAAAAGCCAGCATCGCCGTTTGCCGCGCATCCAGATCGGCGACACGCCAGTTCATCACCATCTGTTCCCCAAGGATCGGATTGCCCGACAGTTGCCGTACCGCCGCGCCATGGGCCGTCAGACAATAGTAGCATTTGTTTACCGACGACACGACGACCGCAATCATCTCGCGTTCCAGCTTTGAAAGGTTCGACGCGCCCAGCATCAGATCGTTGTACATCGCGGTAAAGGCGTTCAGCTTGTCGATGTCAAAGGCATAGGCCTGCAGCACATTCGGCACCATCCCCAGCTTTTCCTGACAGACATCAAAGTATTTCTGCGTGTCCTCGGGCAGCGGATCGACCATCGGCAGGTTCAGGGCAGTGGGGGCATCATGCGCCATGGGGCGGCTCCTTTAGTCAGGGGATTGACGGTAATGATAGTGCCCTACCAGATCAAAGCCCAGTCCTTGATACAGGCGGTTCGCGGCCGCGTTCGCCTTTGTGCAAAGAACCGCCACCTGCGTCGCCCCCTGCGCCTGCGCCCAGAAACCGGCGCTGCGCATCAGCCATTTGGCGACACCCTGCCCGCGCTGGTGTTCCAGCACCTCGACCGCATGGACCATGCATACGCCATCATGCAGCGCGGCAAAGGCGACGCCACCGGGCATCTCGTTCCAGCGGGTCAGGATCGCTGTTTTGGTCGCGGCGCGGTGCATCACGTTGATCCGTTCAGGGCCTACGCCGCCCTTGGCCCAAATCTCTGTCATGATGGCCAGCGGCTCCCATATCTGGAAAGCGGTCACCCGCGGCATCGGCACATCGGTCAGCTTGCCGACTGGCGCGATATAGACATTCACCGGATCGACGATGTCATACCCGCGCGCGGCCAGTTCTGTATCCAGCGTGTCGTCGCCGTCGCGGATCATGAAGATCGGGCGCTGGTTCATGGCGTGCATCGCGGCCTCGGCCTGACCGATATCCGCATTTGGTTCGGCCATCGTCGCGGCAGAGACGCGTTTGCCCCCGCCCTGCCCGTCCCGCAGGGTCCAGCCGGTTTCGGTCCAGATTTTCGCGGCGGGCCATGTGTGGTCGATGACCTGATAAAGCTGCGCCAGATCGGTCACGGGAACACCTGCGCGAGCTTTGCCATCGCCGCGTCGACCTCGGCCTGATCATTGCCACGGATCACGATATGCGCGCCGTATTTGCCGTCTTTCTGGAAGGGGTAGGACCCGATAGAGAGGTTGGGATAGCTATGCGCCAACTCTCCCAACGGTCCGGCGATGTCGCCCTCTCCGCGTTCGATGCGATGGGTGGCGCTGATCAGGGGGGCCCCACCGGTCAGGGTTGGCAGAACGCTGGCGACCATCGCCTCGAACACGGCGGGGACGCCGGCCATGACATAGACGTTTTCCAGCTTGAACCCCGGTGCCGCCGACACCGGATTGTCGATCAGCGTGGCATCATCGGGGATACGCGCCATGCGCAGACGGGCGGTGTTCAGCTCTGTCGCGCTTTTGGCGTAGTGGTCGGCCAGAATGCTGCGGGCATCCTCGCGCACGTCGATATGCTTGTTAAAGGCCGCGGCGATGCACTCGGCGGTGATATCATCATGGGTCGGCCCGATACCGCCACTGGTGAACACGCTGTCATAGACGCGCGACAGTTCCTGCACGGCGGCAATGATCGTGCCGTTTTCATCCCCCACCACACGGACTTCTTTCAGGTCGATCCCGACGCTGGTCAACTGCCCCGCCAAATGGTGCATGTTTGAATCGCGGGTGCGCCCCGACAGGATCTCATCGCCGATGACGATCATCGCAGCAGTGGGGTTAGGCATGGCTGTCTCCTTGAGGGGCCGTTGATTGAGGTATAGGTCACCCCCCATGCGCTTTCAAACCGAACTTGTCCCCGCCCGCCTGATCCGCCGCTACAAACGGTTTCTGGCCGATTGCCAGCTTGAGGACGGCACCGAGGTGACGGCTCATTGCGCCAACCCCGGGTCGATGATGGGGCTGGCCANANCGGGCATGAAAATCTGGCTTGAGCCCAATGATGACCCCAANCGNAAGCTGAACTACGGCTGGCGGCTGGTTGACCACGAGAACGGGCATTTCACCGGCGTCGANACCGCGCTGCCGAACCGTGCGATCAAGGCCGCGTTAATGGATCGGCAGATCGCCCCGCTCGCGGGCTACACTAGCGTGCGGCCCGAGGTGAAATACGGTGAAAACTCGCGCATCGACTTTCTGCTGGCCGAGCCCGGCCTGCCCGACGCCTATGTCGAGGTGAAATCCGCCACCCTGTCGCGCCGCGAGGGGCTGGTCGAATTCCCCGATAGCGTGACCAAACGCGGCGCAAAGCATCTGGGAGAGCTGGCGCAGATGGCNCGGGACGGGCACCGCGCCGTGCTGCTNTATCTGGTGCAGCGGACCGATTGCAGCGCCTTTAGCGTGGCTGCCGATATCGATCCCGCCTATGCCGCCGCTTTTGCCGACGCCCGCGCCGCAGGGCTGGAAACCCATGTCATCGGCACCCATATCAGCCCCCTTGGGGTCAGCGTTGCGNGCGCAATCCCCCTAATCGACCCGCCTGCACTGGCTCTTGGGGGCCAAGCGGGTTAGACAGCACCAAATTCATATGACGGAGACAGCGGTGATGAACGAACACCGAGGACGCCAGACCAAAGATGGCATTCGCATTTACGACCCCTCGGATTTCGCGGGGATGCACGCGGCGGGCAAGCTGGCGGCGCAAATCCTTGATGACATCGCCGAACATGTGTTTGTCGGACAGACCACCGGTGCCATTGACGGTGTCATCACGCAGATGATCGAAGACGCCGGCGCGAAGTCTGCCACCATCGGGTATAAGGGCTATCAACACGCCAGCTGTATCTCGCTGAACCATGTCGTCTGCCACGGCATCCCCGGTGACAAAAAGCTGAAGGATGGCGACATCCTGAACATCGACGTCACCGTGATCGTCGATGGCTGGTNNGGNGATACCTCGCGGATGTATGTCGCAGGCAAGCTGTCGCGCAAGGCAGAGCGGTTGATCAACGTAACCCATGACGCGCTGATGCGCGGGATCGAGGTCGTGAAGCCCGGCAATACCTTTGGCGACATCGGCCATGCGATCCAGACNTTCGCNGAATCCCACCGGATGAGCGTTGTGACAGATTTNTGCGGTCACGGGCTGGGCCGCGTNTTCCANGCNCCGCCAAACGTGCTGCACTATGGCCGCCCCGGCACCGGTGCGGTGCTGGAACCCGGNATGTTCTTTACCATTGAACCGATGGTCAATCTGGGCCGCGCAGAGACCAAGGTCTTGGCCGATGACTGGACAGCGGTCACCCGCGACAAATCCCTGTCAGCGCAGTTTGAACACTCTATCGGCGTGACCGAAACCGGATACGAGATCTTTACCGAATCCCCCGCCGGTATGTTCCACCCGACCTATAGCCAGGGCTGATCCTCAGCCCCGGCGCTTGGCCAGCTTCAGCTCGATCACGGCCCACAGCACGCTGCCTGCATAGGCAAAGCAGCAGATCACCAATGTGGCCCAGGGGAAGCTGACCAGGCAGGCGATAAAGCCGGTAAAGAAGATCAGGAAATAGGTCACGTTGGCGCGCGANAAGCTGACCGATTTGAACGACCACGTGGGGATGCGGCTGACCATGACCCAGCCGACCAGCACGATATACAGGCTGGATACAACGTCGGGCAGCGCGGCACCNGGGCCGAAGGCATAGGGCANATAGATCGGCAGCATCACCAGCATCGCACCNGCNGGCGACGGCACACCGGTGAAATAGCCGCCATCGTCCAGCGGGTCTTTGGTNCGGGAATCNACGTTGAACCGCGCCAGCCGCATGACGCAACAGATCGCAAAGACCAGCACCGCCAGCCAGCCCGCGCGGTAGGAATCCTGCAGCCCCCAGAAATACACCACCAAAGGCGGGGCAACNCCGAAGTTCACAAAATCCGCAAGACTGTCGAGCTCGGCCCCGATCTTGCTGTTGAAGCCCAGATAGCGCGCGGTGCGCCCGTCCATCCCGTCAAGGATACTCGCCAGNGTGATCAGNGCCACAGCCAGCGCGATATTCCCCTCGGCGGCGAAACGGATCGCGGAAATACCGGCACAGATCGCGGCAATNGTCAGCATGTTGGGCAACAGCTGCAGCAACGAGAATTCNGTTTTCGTCTTATCCGGCGCGACNGGGGGCTGATCGGTCATCTCAGGAAAGCTCTGCCAGCACGGTTTCGCCTGCGACCATCGTCTGNCCGATGCTGACGCGCGGGGTGACCCCCTCGGGCAGGTAGACATCGACGCGCGANCCAAAGCGGATCAGACCAAAGCGTTGACCCGCCTGCGTATGCGCGCCCTTCTTGGTGAAACACACGATACGNCGCGCNACCAGACCGGCGATCTGGACGGCGGCGACCTCGCGGCCGTCGGNCATCTTGATGCGCAGGCTGTTGCGTTCGTTATCCTCGCTCGCCTTGTCCAGCGAGGCGTTGAAAAACTTGCCGGGACGGTAAGCGATTTCGGTGATCTCGCCCGCGACGGGGGCGCGATTCACGTGACAGTTAAATACGTTCATGAACACGCTNACCCGTGTCAGCGGCGTGTCAGGCATCCCCAACTCNGCNGGNGGCACGGCAGGTTCGATCAGCGATACGATGCCATCGGCAGGGCTGATAACAAGGTTATCGCCCTTGGGTGTCACCCGTTCAGGGTCACGGAAAAAGTAGTAGCACCAGACGGTTGCGCCCACCCCCAGCCATCCCAGTGGTTCAGCGATGATAAAAAGCACCAGCGTGATCGCGGCAAANATCGCCACGAACTTGCGCCCCTCNGGGTGCATCGGCTTGATGAAGGTGCTGGTCATGCTCAGGCTCATGGCGGTCTACTTTCCTTTACGTCTTTGTTAGCACATAGGCCGCAGCGCANCGAATGCAAAGCGGCAACTGTTGATGNCCANTGGGCTAGTCTTGGCGCAGCAGGGTGATCCAGGTGTCGCCATACTTGCGCTTGTCCTCGCGCGTGAACCCTTGGGGCGGATCAAGCGGGGCGTTTTCCTCGCAGACGATCATGGCATCGGGTGTCAGCCAGCCGCCCGCCCGCGCCTTGACCAAGGCGGTCTGGCCCATCCCCTTGCCATAAGGCGGNTCNAGAAAGACCAGATCGAACGGCGCCGCGATCCAACCCCCAAGTGCCGTCGCGTCGGAGCGCATCAGCGTGGTCGCGCCCTCGGCCCGCAGCTTCTTGATGTTCTCGGTGATCAGCTTTTGCCCGACGCGCCCGTTCTCGATNAACACCACCTCGCGCGCACCGCGCGACAACGCCTCTAGCCCAAGGGCACCGGTGCCCGCGAACAGGTCAAGCACCCGGGCGCCGTTGATCACATTGTGATGGGTCAGCATGGAAAACAGGCTCTCGCGTACGCGGTCAGAGGTAGGACGCAAATGCGCATCCGCATCGCCCTTGCCCACGTCGGCCAGTTGGGTGCCACGGTGTTTGCCAGCGATNATCCTCATGACTTCAGCAGTGCCTTCAGGTCTGTGTTCGGGTCTTCGATCAGCGCAGGCGCGGGGGATTTGCCCGCCTCGATCAACCGGCGNCCGATCATGAAGCCGCGCGGATCGTTCATTGCATCCACCGCCAGCAGNTCGTCCCCGCGATAGTACCAGAAGGCCACGCTATCGGCGTCGCTGCGTCGGGTGATCACGCGATCNTAGCCCATGTTCAGCCCCGCGATCTGCAGTTTCACGTCATACTGGTCCGACCAGAACCACGGCTTGGCGACATATTCCTTATCCGCACCCATGATGTTTTCCGCGACCAGCTCGGCCTGATCAATGGCGTTTGGCACAGATTCCAACCGGATGCGCCCGCCGCGATANGGGAAGGACGCGCAATCGCCTGCAGCCCAGACATGCGGCGCAGAAGTGCGCCCGTGGNTGTCGGTCATNATNCCGTTGTCATTCACGATCCCCGCCGCATCGGCCAGCGCCGTCGCCGCCCCGATGCCAACGCCGACGATCACGAAGTCCACGTCCAGCGTCGTGCCGTCCGACAGTTCAGCGCCGGTGACATGGGTGTCGCCTGTCAAACGCTCAAGCCCGACGCCTTCGCGGATGGTGACGCCATGCGCCTCGTGCAGCGCGCGGAAAAAGTCAGAGGTCTGCGGGGCCGCGACCCGTTGCAGGATGCGATCGCCCATCTCTACCAGTGTCACCTGCAACCCCAGCTTGGCCGCGACCGAGGCGGCCTCTAGCCCGATATAGCCACCGCCGACGATCAGCACCCGCGCGCCTTTGGTAAAGCGCGGGCCCATCGTATCTACGTCCCTTAGGTCGCGCACCACATGCACGCCCTCCAGATCGCCNCCGATATGCGCNGGCAGNCGACGCGGGAACGATCCGGTGGTCAGCACCAGATCGTCATAGGCCATATCCCCGCCGTTGACCCGCACGGTCTGCGCCGCCGGATCGATGCTGTCGACCGTGGTGCCCAGCATCAGGTCAATCCCGTGGTCGGCGTAAAAACTCTCGGGCCGCAGATAGAGCCGCTCNAGCGCCATGTCGCCCAGCAGATAGGCCTTGGACAAGGGCGGNCGCTGGTAGGGGGGCACGGTTTCGGCCCCGATCAACGTGATCTTNCCCTCAAAGCCGGAGTTGCGCAGCTTGGCCACACAGGATGACCCCGCCTGCCCTGCCCCGATCACCACCACATGACCCATCCTTGCCCCTTTCGAAAAAACCGTGTTCCTGCCTGCGTGCAAAGCCTATATCTTCCGTGAAGACAAACGCAATGACACGAAAGGTCACGCATATGACGATTTCCCAAGGCGACACGCTGCCCGATGCAACGCTGGTGCAAATGGGGCCGGACGGCCCGCAGCCTGTGCAGATGGCTGACAAGCTAAAGGGCCGCAAGGTCGTCGTCTTTGCCGTGCCCGGTGCCTATACGCCCACCTGCGATTCCGCCCATGTGCCCAGCTTTGTGNGCACCAAGGACCAGTTCGACGCCAAAGGCGTGGACGAGATCATCTGCGTGTCCTGCAATGACCCCTTTGTTATGGCCGCTTGGGGTAAATCGACAGGCGCGACGGCGGCTGGCATCACCATGCTCGCCGATGCCAACAGCGCCTTTACCAAAGCCATCGGCATGGAATTCTCGGCCGAGCCCGCGGGGCTGATCTCGCGCTCTAAGCGCTATGCGATGCTGGTGGATGACGGCAAGGTCACGCTGTTCCAGGCCGAGGTCCAACCCGGTGTCTGCGATATGTCGGGCGGCGAGGCGCTGCTGGACAACATGTAATCCGGCACGACCCTGAAAATGAAAAACGCAGCCGCGGGGACACCGGGGCTGCGTTTTTCTTTGNATAATNCGACGNTNAATGGTGCCTTAGCCCGCTTTGACCTCGCCCATCAATCCATCCATNTTGCGCGCCAGCTTGGCATCAAGCGAGCTTAGGCCGTCCACGTCATGGGTCGTCAGGGTAACGATCACCTTGTTATANACNTTCTCCCACTCTGGATGGTGGTTCCATTTCTCGGCCCAGATCGCCGCGCGGGTCATCCAGCCGAAAGCATCCGCGAAATCATTGAACTTGAAGGTTTTGACGATCGCATCCCGGTCCTCCACCATAGCCCAGCCTGTGCTGAACAAGGGGGCCAATACGGTTTTGCGCGTCTCTTCGCTTAATCTTTCGCTCATTCCTGTTCCTCAACCTCGACCCTTTTGAATGGGCCGTAATCTGTCAAAATGTCTATCTCTTCGTCAACGGCTGCCCGTTCCTGTACAAGATAGTCTTCAACAGCGCGCATAAAACCCTCGTCCCGCATCCAATGCAGCGACCACGTNGCCTGTGGCAGGTAACCGCGCGCGAGCTTGTGTTCCCCCTGCGCACCTGCCTCGACGGTAGAGAGGCCCAGTTTGATCGCGATATCGATGGCCTGATAATAGCACANTTCAAANTGCAAGAACGGATGATGTTCGGTGCAGCCCCAATAGCGCCCATAAAGCGCATCTGCGCCGATAAAGTTCAGCGCGCCCGCCACCCATGCACCATCCCGTTTGGCNAGCACCAGTGCCATGTCGTCGCGTAGCTGGTCCTGGGCGATGTCGAAGAATGCGCGTGTCAGATAGGGCGTNCCCCATTTGCGCGCACCTGTNTCCTGATAGAATTGCCAGAAGGCATCCCAATGTTCGGGCTGCAGATCGTCNCCGGTGAACACCTCTATCTCTCCGCCAAAGGCCTGAGCCTGCTGGCGTTCCTTGCGGATGTTCTTGCGCTTGCGCGAGCTGAGCGTGGCAAGGAACCCNTCGAAGTCCTCAAAGCCCGCGTTGTGCCAGTGGAACTGCTGGCTTTTGCGGGCCAGCAGGCCCAGTTGCTCTGCCGCGGCGGCTTCGTCTTGGGTACAAAAGGTAATGTGTAAGGACGACAGCCCGTTTGAATCGGTCAGCTGGACCGCCCCCTGGATGAGGGCCGCGGTGCCTGTCTCTTCAAACCCCGGACGGGTCAGGAAACGGCGGCCCGTGGCAGGGGTATGGGGCACGGCGATCTGCAGCTTGGGGTAATAGCGCCCGCCCGCCCGTTCNAACGCATGGGCCCAGCTGTGGTCAAAGATGTATTCACCCTGACTGTGTGACTTGGCGTACATCGGCGCGACCGCGATGATCTGACCGTCAATGGCAGCGCTGAGGTATTGNGGCTGCCACCCCGTACCGGGGCCGACGCTGCCGCTTTCCTCTAGCGCTGAAAGGAAACGAAAGGTGGTGAAAGGGTCCGCGGGGCGCGCGCCCNCGGNGGCTTCGGGGCAGGCACAGGCATCCCATTCCGCCTGACCGATTTGCGCGATGCGCGAGGCAATTCTGATTTCGACGTCGCGCGCGTTCATANTGGATGTCCCGTTGTCATAGGCCTTATCTGTGGCCGAAGCCGGACGGTTCAACCTTGCAGCGGCGCGTCATAGCCTTCGAAGGTGATATTNTGCGCAAATTCGCGTGCGCCGTTTTCAACTGAAAGGCTGCGCACGGTCCAGCAGCAGATCATCGCGCCTGCCTCGCGCAGCTCTGCCACGCGGGGGCGGGGCAGATCGTCGACCTCGTGGCTGATGAAACACGCGCCGGTGCGGTCGTAATCGGGGATCTCGCGCAGGCGGTCGCAGGTGGCTTTGGGCAGCGGCCANTCGACATAGCGATAGGCGCTGGTCACCAATCCACGCGGCACATCCGGCAACAGCTCTGCCATCCGCGCGACGCTGTTGGGGTTGAACGACATGATAGCCACATCGCCCGCATAGTCGCGCAGGGCTTCGGCCACCGCATCTTCCAGCGGCCCGATGTCCCTCCCCATTGCACCGTCCTGATCCTTGATCTCGACCAGCAGCGGGACGCGTCCTGCGATCAGTTCCAGCACCTGCGGCAGGGTTGGAATAGTGTCGCTGCCGCCGGTGAGCGTAATCTGGCACAGGTCATCCGCATCGCGTTGCCGGATGGCACCGGTCTGGCCTGTCAGGCGATCCAGCGCATAGTCGTGAAACACCAGCGCCACACCATCGCGTGACAGTTGCACATCAAGCTCGATGCCATAGCCCCGATCAATCGCGGCCTGAAAGGCGGCAAAGCTGTTTTCGGGCCGACCGGCATCGCGGTGATGAAAACCGCGATGCGCNATAGGGGTCGTATAAAACGCCTGNGGTAGGGTCATTCGATTTCGAANATGCCTTCGATCTCGACCGCGACACCCAGCGGCAAGGAGGCGGCAGAAACGGCCGAGCGCGCGTGACGCCCCGCATCCCCCAAAGCTTCGACAAGGAAGTCAGAGGCCCCGTTAACCACTTTGGGCTGGTCGGTGAAATCGGCGGTGGAGTTCACAAAGGCCGTCAGCTTCACCACCCGCTTGAGCCGTTCGATATCGCCGTCACATGCGGCTTTGACTTGCGCCAGCAAGCTGATCGCGCAGGTCTTGGCGGCTTCGGCACCCGCGGCGACATCCATATCCGCGCCCAGTTTTCCGGTGATGAACCCGTCCGGCCCGTTCGAGATCTGGCCCGAAACATAGACCGTGTTGCCGGTTTTCACGAAGGGCACATAGTTCGCCGCAGGGGCAGGTGCGTCAGGCAGGGTGACGCCAAGATCGTTCAGACGGCTGGTGATGCTCATGGGGGACTTCCTTGGAATGAATGNCTTTGGCGGGACGATAGCGATGCGACGGCGAAACGAAAAGACCCAAGAGGGAGGAACTGCAACACCTGCCCCCAACGCGAGATGCCCAAGGAAACTCATGTTGCGTATTTCGGGGACGCTGCGCATAACAAACCATGTTTTTCACGCGTTTTCGGGATTTNTACCATGTTCAAGGCCACGACCCTCTCCACATCGCTGCGCGCCTTTGTGGGTGTCACTTTGGTTGCAGGTCTTGCCGCCTGTAGCGGTGCATCGCGNCCCCAGCCCGCAGGGGTCAACGACCCGCACGAGGCCGGTAACCGCAAGGTCCACGCCTTNAATCAGAAGATCGGCGGATCGGGCAAACCCAACCGCGTGCTGGGGGCGGTGCCGATCGAATTCCAGACGGTCGTGCATAACGTCTCCGAGAACCTGTCGATGCCGCAAGCTGCCGTCAACAGCGCCTTGCAGGCGGATCTCGCGGGCTTTGGCCTGTCGACCTACCGCTTCTTGGTAAACAGCACGCTTGGGATGGGCGGCCTGTTCGACGTCGCGAGCGAATTCAAAGTGCCCGAGCATGATACCGACTTTGGCGAAACNCTGTATGTCTGGGGTGTGGGCGAAGGCCCGTATATCGANCTTCCGCTGATCGGCCCATCGACCCGNCGCGACACCGCCGGCCGCGTNGTGGACCTGTTCACCAACCCGCTGTCCTATACGCTTGATAGCCCCGAAAGCTATGTCGGCACCGTCACCGGNTATGCCGATAGCGCATTCGAGAAAAACCGCCGCATCGTGAATGGCAANCAAGTGCCNATCTCCGCATCGGGCGACAGCTATGCCCAGGCACGTCAGGACTATCTGCAAAAGCGCCGTGCCGATCTGGCGCGCCCCACCAGCATCGCCGCCACCACCGGCCCGCGCATGGTTGACTAAGTATCAAATAACACGCGCCTCCTTTCCGGTCTCTTTCGGATAGGGGCGCGCGATTCAGGTCAGCTTGGCAACGGGCCTGCGGAGGATCATGATCAGGGCATGGATATCACCCTGATCAAAACCTTTATCGAAGTCGCCAACACCGGCTCTTTTGTCGCTGCTTCCGAACGGCTGTTTGTCACCCAATCCGCTGTCAGCCTGCGCGTGCAACGGCTTGAGGACAGCCTAGGCCACCCGCTGTTCAAACGATCGAAAGCGGGGGCAGTGCTGACGTCGGAAGGCGAACAGTTTACCTCATACGCGCTGAGCCTTCTCAAGATATGGGAAGAAGCNCGCCAGCAGATCGCCATCCCCGAAGGATACAGCCGCAGCTTTTCTTTCGGCGCACAGCACGCGCTGTGGCACAAGCTTGGCTTTCGCTGGATCGACACGATGCAAGCGATGATGCCCGAACTTAGTATTCACGCCGAAATGGGCATGTCCGACCGGCTGACGCGGTTTCTGGTCGAAGGGGTTATTCAGGCCGCCTTGCTTTACACCCCGCAGCTGCGCCCCGGTTTGCGCGTCGAACCCGTGCTGGAGGAAGAACTGATTCTCGTCGCGTCCTTTGAAACGGACGTCAAAGANCTTGGCAAAGAATATGTCGCGGTCGACTGGGGGCCGGAGTTTACGCATATGCACGCCAGCGCCCTGCCCCATCTGACCAATTCGGGGCGATCATTGGCCCTTGGCGGGCTTGCGGCCGACTATATCGTCAACCGTCGCGCCGCTGCCTACCTGCCCGCACGGGCAGTGCAACGGTATCTCGACGTTGGAAAACTGCATGTTGTGGCAAATTCCCCACGCTTTGCGTACCCCGCATGGGTGGTCTGGCGCGAAGATCTGGACCCCGAGATGCTGTCGATCGCACGGCGTAGTTTGATGGACCTCGCTCAAGCGGCTGAAAATCAACAGAATATNCTGATCGAGAGCTTGGACAACGGGCAAAANACGCCTTAATTCCGCTTCAAGGNCAGTTAANACNAGNAATNCTTNCTTCANGCACGATTTATTCGAATTTCACTTATCTGANCCCCTATCTTAAATCCATTCTCAGCAGAGATGCTCTCGCCTCAATCAACGAGGCGGGTCACTTCTAAGGGAAAGGATTCCCCAATGAATACAGTACTTAAAGCGTCCGCGGTTTCCGTAATCGCACTCTTGGCTGCTGCTCCAGTTTTCGCGCAGCAACGTGCGCTTGGCATTGAAACGCTGAACGACCAGATCGAAGACATCACCGATGACGTGAACACCGACCTGGCCCGCGGCACCGACGCAGAACGTTATGGCGCCAATGGCGTTGCCCAAGGCTGGCGCGGGTCTTTCGCCCTGTCCGCATCGGGCACCAGCGGCAACACAGACAACGGCGAAGTATCGGGCGCTGGCCGCCTGACATACGGTGTCGGCGACTGGAACCACCTGGTTGGTTTTGCGGTAGAATACGGCGAAGCAAACGGCACCAAGAGCGAAGAGAAGTTCTTTGGTACCTATGAAGGTAGCCGCTACTTCACACCCGAGTTCTATGCGTTCGGCCTGGCCCGTTACCAATATGACGGTTACCTGACCGACACATCCGGTGCAGCCGTGGACGGTTCCGAAACAGACGCATTCTTGGGCTTTGGTCCGGGTTACCGCGCGATCAATAAAGAAGACAACACATGGCGCGTTCAAGCGGGCCCCGGTGTACGCTACTTTAAAGACGCAACCGGCACCTCCGAAACCGAAGTCGGCTTCGTCGCCTCGTCGCGCTACTTCTACGCGTTCAACGACATCGTATCCTTCACCATGGACACCGACATTGTCGGCTCTGATGTGAACACCATCGTGTCGAACGACGCTGGCATCAACTACAAGATGTCCGACAACCTGTCGACACGCGTAAGCTACCGTACCGACTACAACACCGATCCGGTTGCGGGCCTGAAATCCACTGACAACACCCTGGGTGTGTCGCTGGTTCTGGGCTTCTAAGCCAGACCGTCAAACCCCCGGGGGCGGGTCTCCTCGTACCGCCTTCGGGGATGCGACAAAAGGAAGGGAGGCCGGAATAATCCGGCCTCCCTTCTTTCGTTTCCAAAACATCGTGCTGCGGCAGAGGCAGGGCCTTTACCCGCCAAAGATATCGCGCAGCACCCTGTCGATGACGCCCAATGGGTTGTCCTGACGCGGCACTCGCTGCGGCTGCGCCGGTTGCTGAGGCTGCGGCGGGGCTTGCACCACTGGCGGTTCCGGCACGATCATCGGCAGCGGCGTATTCGGCAGCCCTTCGTGAACGCGCATCATGACCTGCTTCCAGATCTCGGTGGGCAACCCGCCCCCCGATACACCGGTCAACGGCGTGTTGTCGTCATAGCCCATCCAGACACCGGCCACATAGTCGGCAGAGAAACCGATGAACCACGCGTCGCGGTTGGCCTGTGTCGTGCCCGTTTTACCGGCCAGTTCACGACCACCAAATTGCGCCCGCTGCCCCGTGCCTTCGGACACCACCTTTTCCATCATATAGACCAATTGCAGCGCGGCATCTTCCTGAATGACCCGCTCGCCGATACCGCCGCCCGTGCCCATCACCGGATCAGTGTCGCCCTGCAACGTCAGATCAATCAGCCCATAGGGTTTAACGGATGACCCGCCGTTCAGGATGCCGGCATAAGCGCCTGTCATTTCAAGCAACGTGCTTTCGGACGCCCCAAGCGCCAGCGCCGGACCGACGGCCAGATCGCTTTTGATGCCGAATTGCTCTGCCACCTGGCTGACCACATCGCGCCCGACACTCTCCGAGACTTTGACCGCCGGAATGTTCAGCGAATCCTTGAGCGCGGTGGTGAGCGTCACGTTACCCTTGAAGCTGTTGGTATAGTTCTTCGGGCACCATTCGCCCGACCCGGGCACGTTCAGACAATAGGGCGCGTCTTCGATCAGATCGTTGGGCGAATACCCCAGATCCAGCGCCGCTGCATAGATAAATGGTTTGAAGGCAGAGCCAGTCTGGCGCATCGCTTGTGTCGCGCGGTTAAAGGCCCCCGCGACCTTGGTCTTGCGCCCACCGACCATGCCACGCACGGCCCCGTCAGCAGACATGATCACCACAGCCGCCTGCGCTTTGGAGCCTTCGCGGACCTTGTTTTCGAACACCCAGCTCAGACCTTCCTCGGCGGCGCGCTGGATCTTTTGGTCAAGGGTGGTCTTGATCACCACATCCTCGGTCGTGTTGCGGGTAAAGAACTCCGGCCCCGACGACATCACCCAATCCGCGAAATAGCCACCCGCCTCGGCCTCTGCGGCTTCTGACAGCTCTGCGGGGTTGGCAATGGCGTTATCCGCTTCGGCCTTTGACAGATAACCCTGATCCTCCATCAGGCGGATCACGGTTGCCGCACGGCTTTGCGACCGATCAAGATTATTGGTCGGTGACAGGGTGGTCGGTGCGGTCAACAGACCCGCCAGCATCGCGCCCTCGGCAGGCTTCAACGCGGCGGCCGGTTTGCCAAAGAAACGCTGCGCCGCGGCTTCGGCCCCAAAGGCACCGCCGCCCATATAGGCGCGGTTGAGGTAGATCGACAGGATATCATCCTTGGAATACTTCGCTTCCATCGCCATGGAGAACAGGGCTTCCTTGCCCTTGCGCGACAGCGAGGACCGGCGACATTCGGCTTCGTATTCCTTTTCCGTCTGCCCCGACGACGCATCATAGGGTTCACCCAGACACAGCAGCTTGGCCACCTGCTGCGTGATCGTCGAACCGCCGTGACCGGACAAGGGCCCGCGACCCTCGCTCAGGTTGATCTTGACCGCCGAAGCGATACCGCGCGGGCTGACACCAAAGTGACGATAGAAGCGTTTGTCCTCTGTCGCGATTACCGCGTTCTTCAGGGCGGGGGATACGCTGTCTGCGGTGACGACGCCGCCGAACTGATCCCCGCGCCATGCAAAGACATCACCATAGCGATCCTTGAGCGTGACAGACCCTCGCGCACGCCCATCCAGCAGCGCCTCGAGCGGCGGCAGCGTGGTGTAGAAATAGCCGACGGCCAATGCAACCATCAGCACCGCCACGGCAGTCACCCGCCAGACGATCGTCCAGATCAAACGGAAGACCCACCGCACCAGCGCGGCCAGCCAGCCAATAGGCCCCTTGGGCCGCGCAGGCGCACGACGTGCCGGCTTGCGCTTGGCCGGAGCCTTTTTCGCGACCGGCTTGCGGGGCGGTTTGCCGCCTTTGCCCGCGGTGCGTTTATCGGCAACCAAGGGCCGCTTCCGTTTGGATGAATCACTCATATGCTGCTCGCTGAACCATACTTTTTTTTCGCACTCTATCCTGCACGGCGCGGTTTGTTTAGCGCAGACGCCCCGCTGCGCCATCTAATTAACGCCCAATAATTAGGCACATCTCCCACAGCGCCCAATAATCGGGCAAACACGCCCGCCCAGAGAGGGACTAAGCGCGATGCACCCTTCCTTCAAGGGGCACCGGCCGCTCTTTTATCCAAGGCATAACGCAGGAAGTACCTGCCATCTGGAAGAGGGATTATAGGTGAAACTCATTATCGCAACAATCAAGCCATTCAAGCTCGAGGAGGTGCGCGAAGCACTGACCGAAGCGGGCGTGCGTGGCCTGATGGTGACCGAGATCAAGGGCTTCGGTGCCCAATCCGGCCATACCGAAATCTACCGCGGCGCTGAATATGTCGTGAACTTCGTACCCAAGGTGAAGCTTGAACTGGTGGTCGCAGATGCGCTGGCCGACCAGATGGTCGAGACGATCACCCGCACCGCACATACCGGCAAGATCGGCGACGGCAAAATCTTTGTCCTCGACGTTGAACAAGCCGTGCGCGTGCGCACCGGCGAAACCGGCGAAGACGCCATCTGACCCCCACGTCCGAGGAATTGACGACATGACATCACGACTTCTTATTCCCCTTGCCGCCGCAGCGACGCTGCTGCCGTCCTTGGGTTTCGCGCAGGAGGCCGAGTATGCAACCGCGGCTGACACTGCTTTCATTTTCAACACGATCCTGTTCCTGATCGGCGGCTTTCTGGTGTTCTGGATGGCGGCGGGTTTTGCCATGCTCGAAGCCGGTCTGGTGCGGTCCAAGAACGTGACCACCCAGCTGACCAAGAACATCGCGCTTTTCGCACTGGCCGCCATTCTCTACTGGCTGGTCGGCTATAACATCATGTACCCCGGCGACGCGTGGATCATCCCCGGCGTGTTCGGCACTTTTGCAACCAAGGACATCAAGACGGCGATTGACGCGGGCGGCTATTCCAACGCGTCGGATTTCTTCTTCCAGCTGATGTTCTGCGCAACCACCGCATCCATCGTTTCGGGCACATTGGCCGAGCGTATCAAACTGTGGCCCTTCCTGATCTTCACCATCGTGCTGACCGGCTTTATCTATCCGATCGAAGCAAGCTGGCAGTGGGGCGCAGGCTGGTTGTCTGACGCGGGCTTCAGCGACTTCGCGGGCTCCACTCTGGTCCACGCCGCGGGCGGCTTTGCGGCTCTGGCAGGTGCGCTGGTGCTTGGCCCCCGTATCGGCAAATACAAAGACGGTCGTGTGATCCCGATGCAGGGTTCGAACCTGCCGCTCGCCACTTTGGGCACGTTTATCCTGTGGCTGGGTTGGTTCGGCTTCAACGGCGGCTCGCAATTGGCGATGGGGTCGATGATCGATGCCGATGCTGTTGCGCAGATCTTTGCCAATACCAATATGGCTGCTGCTGCCGGTGCCATCGCCGCGCTGGTCCTGACCCAGATGCTGTACAAAAAGCCCGACCTGACAATGGTGCTGAACGGCGCGCTGGCCGGTCTGGTCTCTATCACAGCTGGCCCGCTTGACCCGACGCTCTTCGGTGCGCTTTGGATCGGTGCTGTGGGCGGTGCGATCGTGGTCTTCGCGGTGCCCTTCCTCGACAAGCTCAAGATTGATGACGTGGTCGGTGCGATCCCGGTTCACCTGATCGCAGGCTTCTGGGGCACGCTGGTTGTTCCCGTCTACACCGACGGCACATCCTTTGTGACGCAGATCATCGGCTTTGCCTCAATCGGTGCCTTTGTCTTCATCGTGTCGCTGATTGTCTGGATGATCCTGAAAGCCACCACCGGCATCCGCGTCAGCGAAGAAGCCGAGATCGCTGGTCTGGACGTGTCCGAACTGGGCATGGAAGCCTACCCTGAGTTCTCCAAGAGCTAAGGTCTAAACTCCTGCAGGCAGGCAGAGGCCCGGGCGTTCGCGCCCGGGCTTTTTGCTGCGCGCGTGTTATGCTGGGCAGGACTGGCAATGCGCCCAAACAAAAACCGCCGCGCCAGATGCCAGCGCGGCGGTTTGAGTATTTTTGAAAGGGTGAAGCGGCGGGGTTAGATGCCGACCTCGATGATCGCCTTGGCGAGGATCGGCACGGTTTCGGCGTTCAGCCCCGCGATGTTCATGCGGCTGTCACCCACCATATAGATGCCGTGGTCTTCGCGGAGCTTGTCGACCATGTCAGACGAGGTTCCGAGGCGCGAGAACATGCCGCGGTGTTCGGCAAGGAAACCGAAGCGGTCAGAGCCGGAGAGACGCTGAAGTTCGCCCGCGAGCTGGCTGCGCAGGCCCAGCATGGTGTTGCGGATGTCTTCGAGCTCGGCCATCCAGTCGCTGCGCAAGGCGTCATCGTTCAGGATGGTGGTGACGATGCGGGCCCCGTGATCGGGCGGGAAGCTGAAGTTCTGGCGGTTGAGAAAGGCCAGCGTGCCCTGGTTCAGCTTTTGCGCCGAAGTGTCTGCCGACAGCGCCATCAGGATACCGGTGCGTTCGCGGTAAATCCCGAAGTTCTTGGAGCAGCTTGCCGCGATCAGACATTCAGGCACCGCCGCCGCGACCTTGCGCGTAGCCGCCGCATCCGCGTCAAGCCCGTCGCCAAAGCCCTGGTAGGCGATATCGATCATCGGGGTGGCACCGGTGTCTTGCAACACTTTGATCACCGCGTCCCATTCGGCGGCGTTCAGGTTGGCCCCTGTCGGGTTGTGGCAGCAGCCGTGCAGCAGGACCACATCGCCTTTTTGCGCGGTCTTGAGGTCGGCGATCATGCCGTCAAAATCGACGCCACGGGTTTCATCGTCGAAATAGCGGTAGGGGACCATCTCCATCCCCAGATATTTCAGGATCGACAGATGGTTCGGCCATGTCGGGTTCGACACAAACACCCGCGCCTGCGGACGGGCCATCTGGATCAGCTCGAACGCCTGACGGATCGCGCCGGTCCCGCCCGGGGTCGCGGCGGCGGCGACCTGTGCGCGGGGGACCGCATCGCCAAGCACCATCTGCACCATCGCATCGCCAAAGGCAGGATCGCCCGCCAGACCGGTATAGGCCTTGCTGGTCTGGGCTTCCCACAGTTGGTGTTCAGCCGCCTTGACCGCGCGCATGACGGGCGTCAGCCCCGTGGCATCCTTGTACACGCCCACGCCAAGGTCGATCTTGGTCTCGCGGGGGTCATCCTTGTACATCTGCATCAAGGCAAGGATTTTATCGGCGGGCTGCGCCTGTAGGGTTTCGAACATTATGCGTCTCCGGTCGCAACGGGCACGGTGGGGAACATCCCCCATTCTGCCCAAGATCCATCGTAAAGGGACCAATCGGTATGGCCCATCCGTTCCAGTGCCAGCGCGAGTATCGCCGCAGTGATGCCGGACCCGCAGGTCGTGATCACAGGGTGCGACAGGTCAATGCCCGCCGCTTCAAAAGCCGCTTTGGTCTCGGCTACGGATTTCAGTGTTTTGTCGTCGTTCAACAGCTCTGTGTAGGGCAGGTTGCGCGACCCGGGGATGTGGCCGGCGCGCAGGCCTTCGCGGGGTTCGGGCGCGTCGCCGCGAAAGCGGGCCGCTGCGCGGGCATCAACGATCTGCGGTGCCTTGAGCTTGGACGCCTGAGCGACCTGCGTCACATCACGCACCAGTTGGTTCTGGAAACGCACGGTCATGTGGCGGTCGCGGGGGATCGGGGGCATGTCTTCGGTGGGGCGACCTTCGGCGGCCCATTTGGGCAGGCCCCCATCCAGCACGGCGACATTTTCCTGCCCCATCAGACGGAACAGCCACCACACACGCGCAGCCGACAGCAAGCCGGCCCCGTCATAGACCACCACCTGATGCCCGTCGCCCACACCCATAGCGCGCATCCGCGACATGAACTTTTCAGCAGGCGGGGCCATATGCGGCATATCCGACCGCCCATCCGAGATTTCGTCGATGTCGAAAAAGCGGGCACCGGGGATATGCGCCTGATTATATTCGGCTTTGGGGTCGCGTCCTGCATCGGGCAGATACCATGACGCGTCCAGCAGACGCAGGTCGGGATCCTTGAGGTGCTGCGCCAGCCAATCGGTTGAAACAAGCGTTTTCGGGTTGTCAGCCATGGGTCCACCCCCTTTTAGAACAGGTTTTTCAATGCCTACCCGCGACGGCCCCCGCAAGCAAGAGCCCGCGACTGTGCGCATGCAGCACAGGCCGGAAATGGGCATATTGTGTTCCGTTCAGGCCCCGAGAGCGGGACGGGGCGTCAGCCGTGGTCTTTCAGCAGGCGCTGCTTTTGGCGGGACCAGTCGCGCTTGGCGGCGGTTTCCCGTTTATCGTGCAGCTTTTTACCCTTGGCGATGCCGATCTTGATCTTGGCCATGCCACGGTGATTGAAATACATCACCATCGGGACCAGCGTCATGCCTTTGCGTTGGGTTTCATTCCACAGGTTCGACAGCTCCTTCTTGGACACCAAGAGCTTGCGGCGACGGCGTTCCTCGTGGGTGAAGGTCTTGGCCTGCGTGTAAGGCGCGACGTAGGAGTTCACCAACCACAGCTCGCCATCTTCCACGGCGGCGTAGCTTTCGGCGATATTGGCGCCACCGTTGCGCAGGGATTTGACCTCGGACCCTTCAAGGATGATGCCGCATTCGACATCATCGTCGATCGCGTAATCGAACCGCGCGCGGCGGTTTTCGGCGATGACCTTGTAGTTCGGGTCGGATTTGGAAGATGATTTAACCTGTGACATGCCAAGGATGTAGGGCGTTGCGGCCCTGCGCGCAAGATGCCGCAGCGGGCATAACCGCATGGACCGTCAGGCGGGGCGCGCCGGCCCTGCCCGCTTAGTCGCCCAGCTTGGCGTGCACNTCGGCAAGGTCGATCTCGCCCGTGGGCATCTTGTTTGCCGGATTGTCGAAATCGTATTTGAACAGCTCGAAATCCTTTTTGAAGATCTCGCGCATCAGATGCATCGACAGATCGTCGAAGTAATCCTCTACCGGGTGGGCGCGCTTGGGGCCGTGGCCTTCGGATTCGTTAAACCGCGGAATGTCGGACAGGTTCACCGCATGGGGCGTGTCGATGGCATCCAGCACGCTTTGCATGCCGTCGTTGAACTTCTCTGTCCAGATGATCTTGTCATAGGTGCCGCCGTTCACGATGAACGTGCTGACATGNCCCGANTGCGCGGACCAGTGGATGTCNGGGTCCATNGGNCGACGCCAGCGGATGGTGTCGCGGGCAAACAGCAGGAAACGGCGGAAGCTGGCGATCTGGTCAAACTCTTGCTTGCCGTCATCGCCGCCGACCTCGATCCCGTATTTNTGCACNAGCAGCGGCACCAGATTGCCGCGATACCGCCGGCCNTTGCGCTGGATGCCGCANATCTTGTCGAAGAAAGAGCTGAGGATGCGGGTATATGGATTGCGCACGCAGGTGAAGGCGTAGGATTTGTGGTTTTCCACATTGCGCGTNATCAACGGCTGAGAGTCGTCATGCGCCCATTTGTGCATGCCCGATTTCGCGTCATGGATGTCGCCGTCAAAGAATTCGCCATGGTCCGAATAGAACATGATCTGCCCGATNGTCGAACAGGCGCATTTGGGCACCACGCGGTANACCACGCTTTCGCTTTCTGTCATCCATGTCCCTGGGAAACCCATAATCGGCTCTGCCTCCTAAATTTTTTCGCACTTATGCTGCCATTTATGGCGACAGAATGGCCTGAAATATAGAAAAAGCAAATATTCGCGGTTTATTCAATCGCTGTTCGCCTTTATCTAACAAACTCGTCCAGAGCAGAGGGGATGCGTGTTTCGCGATGGCCAGAATTGNCTATATCCTTTTGTGTCACAAAGACCCCGTTGCNATCATCAAGCAGGCGGAGAGATTGACGGCGTCTGGCGATTACATGTCGATCCACTTTGACGCCTCGGCCAGCCCGACCGATTTCGCACAGATCACCCAAGCGCTTGGCAAGAACCCCAATGTGACCTTNGCAAGCAANCGCATCCGCTGCGGTTGGGGNGAATGGTCGCTGGTACAGGCGACGCTGAACGCCGTCGAAAGCGCGATTGATGCCTTTCCGCGTGCCACACACTTCTACATGCTGTCGGGCGATTGCATGGCAATCAAATCCGCCGAATACATCCACGACTACCTTGATGATAACGACGTCGATTTCATCGAAAGCTTTGACTACTTCGAAAGCGACTGGATCAAGACCGGCTGGAAGGAAGAGCGGCTGATCTACCGTCACTGGTTCAACGAGCGCACCCAGAAAAAGCGGTTCTACGGCATGTTCGAGCTNCAGAAACGNCTTGGCCTGACGCGCGACATTCCTGCGGACCTGCAAATCCAGATCGGCAGCCAGTGGTGGTGCCTGCGCCGCCAGACCATAGAGGCGGTGATGGCCTTCACCCGCANNCGCAAAGACGTGATGCGGTTTTTCAGGACCACCTGGATTCCGGACGAGACGTTTTTTCAGACCATCGTGCGCCATATCGTGCCCGACAATGAAATTCGTGCGCGCACGCTGACGTTCCTGATGTTTACCGACTACGGCATGCCGGTGACCTTCTATAACGACCACTACGATCTGCTGCTGGCCCAAGACTATCTGTTCGCACGCAAGATCAGCAGCGAGGCGACGGACCTCAAGCGCCGGTTGGGGTTGCTNTANTCGGCCAAGGATGTCGAACTNCAGATCAGCAACGAAGGGCGNAACCTGTTCAAGTTCCTGACCGGTCGGGGNCGGATCGGGCGGCGGTTCTCTACCCGTTTCTGGGAGACGGAGAGCACGCTGGGGCGCGAGCGCGAGNTGCTGATTGTCGTGTGCAAAAAGTGGCATGTCGCCAAACGCGTGCTAGAGCAGATGCGTCAGGTCACCAANCTGCCCGCGATCGAATATCTTTTCAGCGAACAGGACACCCCCCTGCCCGATCTTGGCGGCATCCAGAACAGTCTGGGCAAGCGCACCCGCCACCGGCGGTCCCTGATGCGGATGCTGTTCGACTATTACGAGGCCGACCGGCTGATCGTCTGCATGGACCCCGGCGATATCGACCTGCTGAACGACTTTGCCTCTGACCGGTCGATGACACGGGTTCTCGAGATCGAATGCCAGTTCTCGGATGACTANCTGNTCGGCCACGCCATGCGCGTGGGGCTGGCGGGCGAACGCACCTCGGCTGACACGCTGGAACGGCTGCTGCCCACCATCCGGAACGACCTGACCCTTGAATCCGACCGCATCCGCGACGCGCAGTTTGAAAACTACGCCCGGATGCGCGAAACAGCCTCGGCGCAGGACAATGCCGAGGCGCTGGCCGCTTTCCTGCGCATCTCTCCGGAACAGGCGCAGCCCATTGCCGACACACANTATCTTTTCACCGATTAAGGACATNNCATGGCTTACAGCTACGACGACCAGAACATCTTTGCCAAAATCCTGCGCGGCGAAATCCCGAACAACACGGTATATGAATCCGACCACGCGCTTGCCTTTCGCGATATCGAACCCCAAGCGCCGACGCATGTGCTGGTGATCCCCAAGGGCCCCTANATCAGCTTTGACCACTTCGCGGCAGAGGCAAGCGATGCCGAAATCGTCGGCTATGTNCGCGCCATCTCGGAAGTCTGCAAAGCCGAAGGGGTNACATTGGACGCGGGCGAAGGGTTTCGNATGATCGCCAATGCNGGCGCGCANGGGGTTCAGGAAGTCCCGCACCTGCATGTGCATATTCTGGGCGGTCGGCCCATGGGGCGCATGGTGGCGCGCCCCAGCTAACCCGTCANGACATCAATCAGTGCGCAAAAGGCGCGGCGTGATCTTGCGCCGCGCTTATTTGTTTTTGCGACCCGCCCGCCAGCGCGCGAAACGGCCCTGCTTTTCGGCGATGTCATCTTCCAGCCGCTCTAACGTCGGATCGATGCGCGCGCGTTTGAACCGACGCCAGCGGACCCAGATCGCATAGACCACGGCCGCAAACAGGNTCAGGATGATGATATTCAGGAACGGGATGCCNTTGCTNGCATCCGGCCCGTCCACCACGCGCACGGACACCGCGTTGGGGAAGATCGACAGGAACTCGTTGCGCCAACCGTAATGCTTGACCGCGACATACTGCGGCGTACCGGCGGCGGANTTCAGATCAGATGCCTCGGCCTGCAGGTTGGTCGTGTCGAACTTGAAATACGGCGGCCAGCCCCAGCCGGTATCCTCGTTGCGGTAAACCATGACGTCGCCTTTGGCCCGACGCGTCTGGATGAAGAAAACATCGCGGTTGCCCAANGCGGTGCTGTTGCCCACATCCGCATGCGACCAGAAGATCGAGTTCTCGCCAAAGTCGATGCGCTTTTCATAGGTGTCGGTGATCCGCACGATATCGACCTGAGGCAGNGTATAGTGAAAGAACGCGGCAATGATCAGCCAGATCACACCCCAGAAGGTCCATTTGATGATCGCCATCGGCGTTACCCCTTAGTTAAAGTTNGTGAGGTAGACGGTCAGGATGACCAGNCCCACCGGGACAATATAGACCCCAAGGATCAACTTGCGACGGATCGACCCGTCATATCGTTTAAGCCCTCGTTGCACGAAAATATCGCGATCCACAAGACGCGGCCCGTCCGCCCACTTCTGGTANAGCTTGCCGCGCCGNACCCGACGCGAATAGATCGACAGGGCGATATAGATGATCGTTAGAACGACGAACCCGATGACGATCAACCTTAACAAAGCCAACATAATCCCTGCACCTCTCTTGTGCCCCGGGCCGGGTGTCAGTCGGTGACGGGCCAGACGATCTTGATCTCGCCGCCGCTTTCACGNTCTGGGGTTTCCAGCTCTCCGCCCAATTGCTGCGCGGCGGCAAGCAGGATGCGCATGCCGAGCCCCGTGCCCGTGGTCCGATCTTTGGGAATACCGGGGCCGTCGTCAATGCAGCTGAGGTGGTAGAAGCCGCCCTTGCGNTCGCCGCGCAGGTCGAGTGTCCCGCGTTTGCGGCCCTCNTAGGCGTATTTCGCAGCGTTGGTCATCGCCTCGTTCACGATCATCCCCACGGATGACGCAGAGCGGGACGACAGATGCGCCTGATCGACCTCTATGTTCACCTGCACCCCGTCGGGCAATTGTTCACTGGTGGAATGGGCGACCTTCTTCAGGAAGGCTGCGATATCCACCGCGGCNCCGGTTTCAGTCAGGTACAACGCTTCATGCAGGCTGCTGATGGTCGACAGGCGGCCCTGAATGGTGTCCAGCGCGGCGCGGGCTTCGGGGGATTTTTCGCTGCGGATCTGGATGCGGATCAATGCCTCTAGGGACTGGAGCGAGTTTTTCACGCGGTGGTCGACCTCTTTGCGCAGCACCTCGGCATCGGCCAGTGCCTTGCGCAGCTCGATCTGCCGCATCGCCTGCCCCGCCAGCACCTTGAGCGCACGGCGCTGAAAATCATTNAGCTGATGCGGNTTCTTATCCAGCACGCAGAGCGTCCCGAGCGGCAGATTCTTGTCATCCTCNAGCAAGGCACCGGCATAGAACCGGATCGAATCCTCGCCAGTGACGAAATTATTGTCAGCGGTGCGCGGATCGGCGGTGGTGTCGGTCACCTCCAGGTAGTCATCGCCCGCGATGGCATGGGCGCAAATACTGTCGGTGATGTCGCTGCCGTCAATTTCAAGCCCGACCTTGGATTTGAACCACTGGCGGTCTTCATCCACCAAAGAGATCAGCGCGATCGGCACCTCGCAAATCTCTGCCGCGAGGCGCGTGATGTCNTCGAACCCTTCTTCGGGGGCGGTATCCAGAATATTATATCCCCGCAGCAACGCGAGGCGCATTTCTTCTTGTTCTATCAAGGATGCTTTCATCGGGAACACTCACGAAACAGCGTGCGGAAAGCACTTTTAACAAGACTAAGGATGCAGGCGATAGGCACGGATATGGCCTGACACCCCCATCCCGCGACAGCGATGCGTCAAGATATCGACGTGACAGGGTACGTCAAGCCATACTCCCTGTTTGTACTCGCAGTCACCCCCAACCGCCAANAGGGCGTTTGCCCCCCGTGAANGGGGGCAGCGCAATCAGCCTACGACGTTGAAATCAGGGCCATAAGGATAGCCGGTGATATTGTCGTTNCCGTCTTCTGTGATCACCAGAATATCGTGTTCGCGGTAGCCGCCCGCGCCGGGTTGACCTTCGGGAAGGGTCAGCATCGGCTCCATCGAGATGACCATGCCGGGTTCAAGCACCGTGTCGATGTCCTCGCGCAGCTCCAGCCCTGCTTCGCGGCCATAGAAATGCGACAGCACGCCGAACGAATGACCATAGCCGAAGGTGCGGTATTGCAGCAGGTCACGCTCTTCNAGGAAGGCGTTGATCTTGTGGGTCANNTCGGCGCAGCTGACACCGGGCTTCAGCAGGCTCATCCCGTATTCATGGGCAGCGACATTGGCCTCCCATATTTTCAGGCTGGCGGGGTCCACCTCTCCGGCGAACATGGTGCGTTCCAGCGCCACGTAATAGGCCGAGATCATCGGGAAGGTGTTCAGCGACAGGATATCGCCGCGCTCCAGNTGCCGCGCAGTGACCGGATTATGCGCACCATCGGTNTTGATGCCGGATTGGAACCACACCCAGGTGTCGCGGTATTCGGCGTCGGGGAACCGCTTGGCAATCTCAAGCTCCATCGCATCGCGGCCTGCCATTGCGATGTCGATCTCGCGCGCGCCGATCTTGACCGCATCGCGGATCGCATAGCCACCCACATCCGCGACCTGAGCGGCCTGACGGATCAACGCAATCTCTGCCGGAGACTTGTGCATCCGCTGGCGCATGGTCGTCTCGAACAGGTCGATCATCACCACCGGCTCAAGGAAATCTTCCAGCTTGTCGCGCTGCATTAGCGTCAGGTGGTCCCCTTCATAGCCGATCACCGCGCCCTTGCCCGTAACCGAGGCGACGGCGCGCCAGTAATTGTCGCGCTGCCAGTCGGTATAGGTGATGTTGTCGCAAAAGCTGCGGCGCCACGGCTGACCGGCGTCGATGCCTGCGGAAATCGTCACACAGTCTGTCTCGGTCACCACCAGCCCATAGGGGCGGCCAAAGGCGCAATACAGAAAGCCCGAATAATAGGCGATATTGTGCATCGACGTGAAGACCGCCGCCGTCGCACCAGCCGCATCCATCCGTTCGCGCAACTCTTCCAGACGCGCTTCGTATTCAGCGGTGTCAAACGGCAGCGGAGACTTCGTGCCGTTATGGAAACGGTACATATCGGGACGGGCGGTTTTGGATGTATTGGTCATATCAGACCCTCCTTCTCAGAAAGGTCCCGGCGTGCAGGACGCAAGGGCCGTGAAATGCAGGACGACGCCATCGTCCCAACCCGCCCCCTGTCTCGCCGATTTGCGCGGCCCGATCAAGGCTCACTTTATGCCAAGCAGCGCTTTCACCATATCGCTGTCGGGGTCTTCCAGCAGGTCGATAATGTCAAAGTGGTGCCGCCCCTCGACGACGAACTGCTTGGCCCCCCACACGCGCGAGAATTGCTCGGCCTGCTCCAGAAAGGCGGGACGTTCATCGGCCCCGACCCAGATCGTGACGTTCACCCCATGAGGCGGCGTCATGTTCACGGGGCTTTCCGCCGTCGCTTCGGCTTCGTCCAGCTGAAGAATGTCGTTCATAGAGGTCTGCAACAGCGGCATCAGGTCTGCCACGGGCGAGATGGACACGATATTCTCGATCCGGTCGCGGACATCGCCGGACAGGATCAGCGGGTCGGTCATGCGGGCAACCTGCTGCCCACCCGCGGAATGGCCGACAAGCGCCAGCGCACCTTGGGTGCGTTTGGCGATCTCGGAAATGGCGCGAGCGACTTGTCCGGTGATCTGGCTGATCCGCACATCGGGGCACAGGTCATAGCCGACCATCGCAACCGCATAGCCGCGCGCCAGAGGGCCAGCCGCCAGATGGGACCAATCGGCAGGAGCAAATGCTTTCCAATAGCCACCGTGGACAAAGACCACCGTGCCCCGCGACACGCCTTCGGGTTCAAACAGATCATAGATTTCGCGGTCGGTCGGCCCGTAAGAGATATTCTTTTGCGCCCGGAACCCCAGCTTCTTGCGGAATGCCGCTGCGGCGTCTTTCCAGCGGGGCGGATATGCCTCTGCGTTATCGATATAAGCGGCGTTGGCATAGGCGTCGTCTAGCTGCATGTGGTCCTCCGTCAGCGTCCCGATACGAACTGGAACTAGACAATCATAGCGTTTGTTGCTTTGGGTAACCACAGACAAAAGCGGAGAGATCAAAATGACTGACGCAAAGACTGACCTGAAATCAATGCTCAAGGATCCAAGCCTGCTAGAGACCCGCGCCTATATCGGTGGCGAATGGGTGGATGGCGACGATGGCACCTTTGATGTGGTGAACCCCGCCCGCGGCGATGTGATTGCCAAGGNCGCCAACCTCAGCCGTGCGCAGGTGGCCGGTGCCATNGCCCANGCGGAAAAGGCACAGAAGGAATGGGCCAGCTGGACCGGCAAGGANCGGGCCGGCGTCATGCGCAAATGGTTCGACCTGATGATGGAAAACCAAGACGATCTGGGGGCCATCCTGACCGCTGAACAGGGCAAGCCTCTGGGCGANGCCAANGGCGAAATCGNCTATGGCGCGTCNTTNATCGAATTCTTCGGCGAAGANGCCAAGCGCGTCNACGGTGAGACCATCCCCGGCCANCAGCGCGACAAGCGGATCACCGTGATCAAGCAGCCCATCGGCGTNGCCGCGTCGATCACGCCCTGGAACTTCCCCAACGCGATGATCACCCGCAAGGCCGCGCCCGCGCTNGCCGCNGGCTGCGCCTTNGTGGCGCGCCCCGCTGCGGAAACACCGCTGTCGGCAATCGTGATGGGTGTGCTGGCCGAACGCGCGGGCATCCCCGCAGGCGTGTTCAACGTGCTGCCGTCGTCCTCTTCTTCTGCCGTGGGCAAGGAGTTCTGCGAAAACCCCGCNGTGCGNAAACTGACCTTTACCGGATCAACCGAAGTGGGCCGCATCCTGCTGAAACAGGCTGCCGATCAGGTCATGAAATGCTCGATGGAGCTGGGGGGCAACGCGCCGTTCATCGTCTTTGACGACGCCGATCTGGACGCCGCCGTCGAAGGCGCGATCCTGTGCAAGTTCCGCAACAACGGCCAGACCTGTGTTTGCGCGAACCGCATCTATGTGCAGGCCGGTGTCTATGACGCCTTCGCTGAAAAGCTGAAAGCGCGCGTTGAAAAGATGAAGGTCGGCGACGGCTTTGAAGACGGCGTAGANCTGGGGCCGCTGATCAACGGCGATGCCTCCGAGAANGTGAAAGAACATGTCGAGGACGCGGTGTCGAAAGGTGCCGAAATCCTGCTGGGCAGCAAAGAAGAGAAGATGGAGGGCAACTTCCTCGCGCCGACCATCATCACCGGTGTGACGCAGGATATGAAAGTCTCGAAAGAGGAAACCTTCGGCCCGCTCGCCCCGCTGTTCAAGTTCGATAACGAAGACGACGTGATCGAGATGGCCAATGACACGATCTTTGGTCTTGCGTCCTACTTCTACGCCAAAGACCTAAGCCGCGTGTACAAGGTCGCAGAGGCGCTGGAATATGGCATCGTGGGTGTGAACACCGGNATCATCTCGACCGAGGTCGCGCCGTTTGGCGGCGTCAAGCAGTCCGGTCTGGGCCGCGAAGGCAGCCACCACGGGATCGAGGATTATCTGGANATGAAATACATCTGCATGTCGGTCTGACCTGCGGATCATCCGGNATTNGAAACGGGCGGCGGGATCATCCTGCCGCCCGTTTTCGTATCAGCCGTTCAGCGCGCGGGTGATCAACTGGCCCAAGCGNTCGATCCCTTCCGCGATCTTGCCTTCGGTCGAGGTGGAGTAGCTGAGCCGCAACGTATTGCGCCCCGACCCGTCCGCGAAAAACGCGTGCCCCGGTACAAAGGCGACCCGTTCGCTTTCCAGCGATTGTTTCAGCAGATCGGCCCCGTCCAGCGTATCGGGCAGTGTCACCCAGATGAACATGCCGCCTTCGGGTTNGGTCCAGCTCACCCCNTCGGGCATATGNGCCTGCAGCGCTTCCAGCATAGCATCGCGACGNGCACGGTAGGCGCTTCGGATCGTGTCGATGTGGCTGTCGAANTGCTGTTCCGCGACCGTGGCCACGGCAATCTGGTTCAATGTGGCACTGTGCAGATCCGCCGCCTGTTTCATCANCACGAGTTGCGAGATCACCGGCATCGCGGCGCAGACCCAGCCCACACGCAGCCCGGGCGACAGTGTTTTCGAAAAGCTGCCGCAATAGATCGTCCGNCAGGCTTCCAGATCACCGTTCCGGCGTTCGGCCTCAAGCGCGAGGATCGGCGGGATCGCGTCNCCGTCAAAGCGCAGCGACTGATAGGCCGCGTCTTCGATCACGGCGATGTCCATTTCCTCGGCCAGATCAATCACCCGCTCGCGCGCGGCGCGGCTGACCGTGGCCCCTGTCGGATTGGCAAAATCAACGGAAAGATAGGCGAACTTGGCCGCGCCGCCTGCCTCTTNCGCGGCGGCGGTATAATCNGCNCCACTGCGGTTGCTCAGCGGGTCCAGCTTGTCATAGCGCGGCTCGTAGGCGTTAAAGGCGCCCAANGCCCCCAGNTAGGTCGGCCAGCCCACCAGCGCGGTATCCCCCGGCGACAGGAACAGCTTGCCCAGATAATCCAGCGCCTGCTGCGAGCCCGAGGTGATCAGGATGTTGTCCGGCGTCGCGGGAATACCGATCGCCTGCATCTGCGCGGCAATCCATACGCGTAGCGGTTTGTGCCCCTCGCTGGTGGAATACTGCAACCCCTGCGCCGCCATCGGCCCGTTCAGCGCCTCGGCAAAAGCGTCCTGAAACGCCGCTTTTGGAAACAGATCAGGGTCAGGAATACCACCGGCNAAAGAGATGATATCCGGCTGGTCCAACAGCTTGAGCAGCTCGCGAATTTCCGACGCCTTCATNCGATTGGCGCGTGTGGCAAATATTTCCTGCAGTGACATCCGGCGTTCCTCCCCCGACTGGATCGGGGCACTGTGCCCATTGCGCTATTTTAAGTCAACAACTGTGACCTAGCCCCCATGCGCGCACAAAAAAGCCCGGCGCGAATGCACCGGGCTTCGTCTGTCAGAGTGATGTCGCTTAGTTAACGGTGTTCGCGTCAACCACATCCTTTTCAATCGCCTTTGGCGCACGCGCGATCTGGATCTGGCGCGGCTTNAGCGCTTCGGGCACCTGACGTTCCAGATCGATGTGCAGCATACCGTCGGCATGGGCCGCGCCGGTCACTTGCACGTGATCCGCCAGATGGAAGCGGCGTTCGAACGCGCGGGTCGCGATGCCACGATGCAGATAGGTCTTGTCCGTATCTTCATCAGCTTTGCGCGCCGAGACGATCAGCGATTTTTCACGGACTTCAACGCTCAGGTCGCCTTCGGTAAAGCCGGCGACGGCGATGCTGATACGATAGGAATCATCGTCCAGTTTTTCGATGTTGTAAGGGGGATAGCTTGGCTGCGGTGCGTCGTTGGCCATCACGCGATCCATCAGATTGGCAATCTGGTCAAAGCCGACAGTCGAACGGTGCAGCGGTGCAAAATCAAAACTACGCATAGGTATTCATCCTCGTTTGAGCGATAATCATTCAGGCCTTCCACCATGGACAGACCTTGGGTTGTCTACCGGAACCCTCAACAGGCGTTCCGGTGACATGCATGTGGGGATGGATAAATCGCGTTTCAAGGGGACAAAATCACCCCGGATGACAAGGTCAGGGTTTGACGAATTTCGCGCCGGTGGTGCGGCGGCGATCCTCTGACGTGATGCGCTTGCTGACAACGCCACCACCTTGGAAAACACCCTTGCCCGCCACCAGATCCGCCTGAAGCCGCGCCAGCGGCGCACCAAGCGCGGTACCAAGGGACACTTCCTTGTCCTCGACATGGGCCTTGGCGGATACGACAGACACAATCTGCGGCACCCCGTTTTCAAAGGTAAAGATCGGCGCACCACTGGCCCCGAAATCGACGGAGCATGTGGTCACCAGCACGCCTTCTTGGCGGGCCAGCACGCTGCAGACCTCTTGCAGGGACGGTGCCTCTGACCGGTCCTTGGCATAGCTCACCACCCCTAACTGGTCGCCGCGGCGCGGACGGCGGGCGGTGTCAAAAGGTTTGATCGTGGTATTGCGGATCGGCCGGTCAAGTTCGAGCAGGGCCAGATCGTTGCGCACACGGTCCGAGGATACGACGCCGTCGTAGACATAATCGGGATGCACCACCGCACGGCGCACATTGCGATAGGCCCCCGCCCGCCCGTTACGCCAACCGGCAAGGAATTCTACCTCGCCATGATCAATGCGCTGCTTGCTTTCCTTGTCGTACAGACAATGCGCCGCCGTCAGCACCAGACGGGGCGCGATCAACGCGCCGGTGCAAAACCCTTTACCGCCGATATCCAGGCGGCCCACGGCCTCCCACGCACCGGCATCCACCCCCGTGTCCAGCCTGCGCAACCGCGCATCCTGAGCAAGCCCGGCCGTCGCGACGGTCAGACACATGATAGAGATGGCTACCCAACGGCGCACGGATATCGCTCCTACTTCGGTGAGATCTGGTCTTTAGCCTCTCCTAGCCGCGAGATAAGGCGAAAATGCGGCGAAAACCCTAGCGGAGGCGAGGAATCTGCAAGTTTGTGCCTTTTTCTTGCGACAACGCCGGAGGCTTCGGCCCACCCGACGCCCAATCCAGCAACTCTACCGTGTGCACCACGGGCACGCCCGCCGCCGATCCGATCTGCATCATGCAGCCGATATTGCCCGCCGCGATCACGTCGGGGTTCTTGGCCTGCAGGGTTCTGACCTTCCGGTCTTTCAACTGCTTAGAGATTTCGGGCTGCATCAGGTTATACGTCCCCGCCGACCCGCAGCACAGGTGTGAATCCGCAGGCTCAACCACGGTAAAGCCTGCGCGTTTCAGCAAATCCTTGGGGTAGCTTTTGATCTGCTGGCCGTGTTGCAGGGAACAAGCGGCGTGATAGGCCACGGTCAGTCCGTGATGGGCGGGCGTGGGGGCCTTTGGCGCGTCGATGCCCGCGATATCCCCCTTGGCGGGGTTGGGCATGGCGACAGGGTCTGCGTCCCCCGCAAGATCGTGCAGCACCTCGGACACATCCTTGGCGATCGCCGACACCCGCGCCGCATCTGCCGCCAGCGGGTCATTGCGGAACATATGGCCGTAGTCTTTCACCGTGGTGCCACAGCCCGAGGTGTTGATGACGATGGCGTCCAGCCCTTGCCCGTCCATCTCGGCGCACCATGCCTTGATGTTGCGCGCCGCGGTGGCGTGGCTTTCGCTGGTTTTGCCCATGTGATGGGTCAGCGCCCCGCAGCAGCCCGCGCCTTCGGCGACGACCACCTCGCAGCCCTGCCGTGTCAGCAGGCGGATGGTGGCGTCGTTGATGTCGGTGTTCAGCGCCTTTTGCGCACAGCCCGTCATCAGCGCCACCCGTTTGCGCGGAGCCCCCTGCGCGGGGAAGCTTTGCGGGTCGTCGTTGCGGCTGACCGGCGGGATCGACTTGGGGGCCATCTCGATCATCGCACGCAACCGCGCGTCGGGCATCAACCGCGCGAAGGGCCGCCCGATCTTCGCCCCCAGAAGCGCCAACCGGAACCGCGTCGGATAGGGCAGGATACGCGCCAGAATCCACCGCAGGGCACGGTCGCTGAAGGGCCGTTTGTAGCGTTTTTCGATGTAATCGCGGGCGTGATCCACCAGATGCATATAGTGCACGCCCGAGGGGCAGGTCGTCATACACGCCAGACAGGACAGGCAGCGGTCGATGTGTTTGACCGTCTTTTCATCCGGATCGCGGTCGTTCTCGAGCATGTCCTTGATCAGATAGATACGCCCGCGCGGGCTATCCAATTCGTCACCCAACACCTGATACGTGGGGCATGTGGCGGTGCAAAAGCCGCAATGCACACAGGCGCGCAGGATCTCGTTGCTGCGCGCCGTCGCGGGGTTTTTCAACTGTTCTGCGGTGAATGTGGTTTGCATGAAAGCTCCGGCGTTGCGGGCACGAGACCCTGACGAGGTAAAGAGTTAAGCGGCGACGGTGCTGGCCCAGATCAGGCCGAACCAGGGCAGCGTGGTGGCCAAGATCCCCAGCACATTGGTCCAGCGCTGCGTGACGGAGCCGGGATAGGCGCGGCGCAACACCTGCGCGACAAAGGCCAGAACGGCGATCCAGCCCAGCCAGATACAGGCAATCGCCCCCATCGACGCCAGCAGGCTCTCGCCCCAATACTGCGCCACGCCATAGCGTATCGCCATCCCCGCCACGGCACAGAGAAAAGCCAAGAGCACCAGCGCACGCAGGCTGCGCCGGTCAGGCGTGCCACGGGTCGAGAGGCGGAACACCAACGGCCCGCCGATAAAGACGACAAGGAAGACCGCAAGCAAGCTCATGCCGCGCGGTCCAACTGGCCCGCGTTAAAAACGCCCTTGGGATCGAATTGCGCCCGCAGGGCCGCTGTCAGCCGCGCCACACCGGCGGGTTCGGGGTGGAACACGCCCAAGCGCGCCTTGGTCTGCGCATCGGCCCGTACCAGCGTTGCATGCCCATCCATCGGCCCGATGGCCGCGCGCAGATCATGGCCCGCGGCGCTGCGCAGCCAGATCAGCCCGCCCGCCCAGTCATAGGTCCAGCACTCTGCTCCCGATCGCGCCGCGCTTCCCGGCGCGCGGCGCGCGCGGCGCAGG